>CAVDVT010000273.1:0-2996 GCA_963612415.1 bacterium
GTGTGGGGATAGAACATCTCGCTGCCCTCTACCTGCGTGAACTTGCCGTCCTCGCCCTTCACGGTGTCGCGGCAAATCAGGCCGTTCTCGCGGATCTCGACCGGAGCTTTACAGAAGCGGAAGCCCACGCCCTCGAGCTTGGCGTAGCGGACTTCGTGCTCGGAGGCACTGATGCAGTCCTCGTCGCGGCGGGCGTAGCAGGTGACGTGGCGGGCACCGTTCCGGATGGCGGTGCGGGCGCAATCCATGGCAGAGTTGCCCACGCCGATGACGGCCACGTCGTCGCCAAGACGGAAGGCCTTGGAGTTGGCCAGGTAGTCGATGCCAAAGGCCACGTTGCCCAGGCTCTCGCCCTTGATGTGCATGGCGTTGGCCTTCCACAGGCCGGCACCGATGAACACGCTCTTGTAGCCGTCGCGGAACAGGTCATCGATGGTGATGGTCTTGCCAATGGCGGTGTTGGGACGGACGTGGATGCCCTTCAGTTCCAGATGGCGGTACTGGAAATCGTCCAGCACGCTGTCGGGCAGACGGTAGTTGGGAATGCCGTACCGCATGACGCCGCCGATCTTGTCGCGGGCGTCAAAAATGGTGATATCATAGCCCCAGCGTGCCAGCAGCACGGCAATGGTCAGGCCGGCGGGGCCAGCGCCCACCACAGCCGCCTTCATGCCGTTCTTGGGGGAAGGGCCGGAGGTCATCTTGTTGGCGTAGGTGGTGGAGATATAATCCTCAATAATAGAAAAATGGACGGGGTCGTGGCTGGGCATCCGGTTGCGGATGCAGTGGCCCTCGCACTGGTTCTCGTGGTTGCACACCAGCGAGCAGACCGTGGTCAGGGGATTGTTCTCAAACAGCATCCGGCCTGCGTCGTCCAGCTGGTTCGCCTTGAGCAGACGGATGACTTCGGGGATGTTGGTGTGAATGGGGCAGCCCTGCTGGCACATCGGCTTTTTGCAGCCGAGGCAGCGGTTGGCTTCGTCCAGAACGTGAAGTGCCATGGAGTTCCTCCTCTTGTCCCACAGGCTGGGGACGCTTCGTTGTATCCAATATCGCTACTATAATACACCGAATCACTGTCAGGATACAAGTGGGGAAATGTCAAAATTTCAGAGAAAAATTTTGCTATTTCGTCAAAAAGATAATTTTTTGACGAAGTGCTTCGCCCATGGGAGCCGGGTTTTTACGGCAGAGCGTACCAAAATCAGAGGCGCGGAGCTGGGCGCTGACCATCCGGGCACAGGCGTCGTTCTGCTCGGCCAGACGCATCAGGGAGTGGGAGACCGGAAGGGCCGCGATCTTCAAAAGCGGGAGGGCATCCTTCTGTGCCCCCAGCAGGTGGAGGTAAGGCGGCAGCGCAGGGATGCTGCCGGCGGTGTAGTCCAGAGCCGCATCCATGGCAAGGCGGCGCATCCGAGCGCGGGGGTAACGGGCCGAGGTCAGGGTATCCAGCAGCTCGGTGTGGGCGGTGCTGCGGCGCACCGCAGCTTCCAGCCGATGCTCCAGTCCCTCCGAGATGCCGCGCACTGCAGCAAACGGCGTACTGCCGGTGCAGCGGGCGCGCAGCAGGGCCAGCTGGCAGCGGTGTGCCGCAGCTGTGTCGGTGTACCGCCCGGCAGCAAAGGCTTCCTGATAGAGCGGCAGTACGGCAGCTGGAACGTAGGGAGCAAGGGCGTCGGCCCCGCCGGTCTGCCACAGCCTGCGCAGGGCGCTGGCGCTGGCAAACTGTCCGCCGGGATCGGTCAGCGCCTGCCCGTGGCCGGCGCCCTGCCGGGGCAGGGGGAGGGGCGTCATCTTAACGCCAAGTTCCAGAATGGCCCGGCAGTATTCCACGGCTAAATTGTTGTTGGGTTTGTCCAGCAGCCCGGCCAGCGGGGTGCCGGGGCAGAGCGTTTCCACGGCCTCCTGCCGGGCAGCGGCAAAGCTGCGGGCCCCGGCGGCAAGGCGGGCTTTGAGGGCGGTGCGGTAGGCTTCGCTGTTCAGCACCCGGGCGGCTTCCATCAGCAGGGCGGCGTCCGGGGTCTCAGCGCCAAACACCAGCGCGCTGCACCCGGCGGCCGCCAGAAGGCGCACCCCGGCCCGGGCAAAGGCTTCGGCTCCGGCGCAGGCACAGGGGGCAGGCAGGGCAAACACAAGGTCGGCCCCGCAGGTCAGGGCGGCCTTTACCCGCACATCTTCCGGCAGCAGGGGAAGCCCGCCCCGCTGGGTCAGCCCGCAGCTCATGGCCACGGCCACACGCTGCGCCCCCAGTGCTTTTGCCTGTGCCAGCTGCCATGCGTGGCCGTTGTGGAACGGGTCATATTCGGCAATGATACCATACATTGTGAAATTTATATCGTTCATACAGAAAAACGCCGCCTTCTCCCTCATTTGTGGGCAGGGTGTACAAAAAAGCAGGGATACTTTGTGGAACCCTTTGCCACGGTTGCGGCTTGAAAAGCCCTTGAACCTATTATATAATATTTCTAGGAATCTGTAAAATTCTGTCCGCATCTGCGGGCTGAAAAACAATATGGAGGCACAAGAAGATGAAAGTTCTGGTTATTAACTGTGGTTCTTCTTCCCTGAAGTATCAGCTGATCGATATGGACGGCGAGAAGGTGCTGTGCAAGGGCCTGTGCGAGCGCATTGGCATGGAGAGCAGCATGATCACCCATGAGGCGAACGGCCACAAGGCTACCACCCCGGCGATCTTCCCCACCCACACCGAGGCTTTTGCAGAAGTGGTCAAGAAGATGACCACCGGCGAAGGCAAGTGCATCGATGATGTCAGCGAGATCAATGCCATCGGCCACCGCGTTGTCCATGGCGGCGAGAAGTTCAAGAGCAGCTGCCTGATCACCGATGAAGTTGTTGAGACCATCCGTGAGCTGAGCCCCCTGGCCCCCCTGCACAACCCCGCAGGCATCCTGGGCATCGAGGCTGCCCGCAAGGTGTTCGGCAATATCCCCATGGTGGCTGTGTTCGATACCGCTTTCCACAGCACTATGCCCCCG
>CAVDVT010000274.1:0-2977 GCA_963612415.1 bacterium
GAGCTGGAGGTACAGGCCAGAGAGCTTCTGGCCCAGATGGGCCTTTCAGAGCGGGCAGGCCACTACCCCCACCAGCTTTCCGGCGGCCAGCAGCAGCGCGTGGCCATTGCCCGTGCGCTGGCGCTCCACCCGGACATCCTCTGCTTCGATGAGCCCACCAGTGCCCTTGACCCGGAGCTGACCGGCGAGGTGCTGCGGGTCCTGCGGGATCTTGCTGACCGCAAGACCACCATGATCATCGTCACCCATGAGATGCACTTTGCCCGCGATGTGGCCGACCGCATTCTGTTCATGGATGGTGGCGTTGTGGTGGAGGAGGGCCCTGCCCGACAGCTCATCGACCATCCGCAGGAGGAGCGCACCAGACAGTTTCTGGCCCATTATTCTGAATGACATCCACTTTCCCCGGCGCAGCCTTGCGTTCCGGGGAAAGTGTGCTATAATGGGTTTGCCGAAATAAACCCACTTCCAACCAAAGGAGGACTGACTGAACATGAAATTGAAACACGCTTTCCAACGTGGTGTTGCATCGGCACTGATCGCAGGCGTTGTGCTTATGGCAGGCGTTCCGGCGCTGGCTGCGGGCACACCGGGCAGCGCGCAGAGCGCAGCTGCGACCCAGAGCATTGAGGATGACGATACCCCGCTGAGCAGCAAAGGCTCTGCCCCTGTGGTGGTGGAACTCATCGAGGACGATGACACGCCGCTGAGCATCGATGATGATGAGACTCCGCTGATGGGCGATGAGGAAGTGCCCCTGAGCAATCTGCCCGATACGGCACTTGTCCGCATCCTGCGCCAGCTGCTGAAGCTGCTGGGCTGGAAGCACTGAAAAGTTTGTAAAACCCCTTGAAAAATCGCAGTAACCTGCTATAATACCACTCATGAACCAAAAACGTCCTGCCTCTTTTTACCGGCAGGGCGTTTTTGTCGGGAAAAATTTGTGTTTGAAGGTCTGTGATGCTTCCCAAGGAGGAACGTGCGTATGACAAAAGATATGACGCAGGGCAGTCCGCTCAAGCTGATCCTTGCTTTTGCGGTGCCGCTGATGCTGGGCAGCCTGTTCCAGCAGTTTTACAATCTGGCCGATACCATCATTGTGGGCCGGTTCGTGGGCGTGGAAGCGCTGGCGGCGGTGGGCAGCGTGGGCGGCCTGAACTATCTGGTTCTGGGGTTTGTCAATGGCATCGCCTGCGGCTTTTCCATCCCCATCTCGTGGACGTTTGGTGCAAAAGACCACGCAGAGATGCGCCGCTACACCGCCAACGCGGTCTGGCTCAGCATCTTCTTTGCCGTTGTGCTGACGGTGGTCACGGTGGCCATGACCCGCTCCATCCTGGTCTGGACCAACACGCCGGACAACATCATCGACCTTGCGGACATTTATATCCGCACCATCTTCTGGGGCATCCCCTTCACCCTGCTGTATAATATGACCAGTGCCCTGATGCGGGCGCTGGGCGACAGCAAGCGCCCCTTGTATTTTCTGCTGGTGGCAAGCTTTCTGAACATCGGGCTGGACCTTGTCTGCATCATCGTGTTCAAAATGGGCGTGTTCGGTGCAGCGTTTGCTACGGTGTTCAGTCAGGCAGTGGCTGGTCTGGGCAGCCTGTGGTACATCCTCAAGCATTACAGTGAGCTGCGCTGGAACAAAGAAGAAGGCCGCCTGAGCCGGCAGCACTGCCTGAAGCTGTGCAGCATGGGCATCCCCATGGGTCTGCAGTGCAGCATCACTGCCATTGGCAGCGTGGTGCTGCAGGGCGCGGTCAACGGTCTGGGCAGCGACATTGTGGCCGCACAGACGGCAGGCGGCAAGGCGGCACAGTTCCTGTCGGTCCCGCTGGAGAGCATCGGCACGGCCATGACCACCTATGCCAGCCAGAACATCGGTGCCCACGATCTGGGCCGCGTGAACAAGGGCGTCAACACGGCTCTCGGCATCGGCTGCGTGTACAGCGTGGCCTCGTTTCTGATCCTGCGGGTGTTGGATAAGCCTCTGATCGGCCTGTTCCTGGAAGGCGACCAGGCCGAGATTATGGCCAACGCCCAGAGCTTCATCTTCTGGAACAGCGTGTTCTACATCCCGCTGGCGGTGCTGATCGTCTACCGTTACACCATTCAGGGCCTGGGCTATTCCAGCCTTGCCATGTTTGCCGGTGTGGCCGAGATGATCGCCCGCGCGCTGGTGGGCTTTTTGTTCGTGCCGCTGTGGGGCTACTTTGCAGCCTGCATCGCAAACCCTGTGGCATGGTTCTTTGCCTGCTTCTTCCTGATCCCGGCGTACATTGTGGTGTACCGGAAGCTGAAAGCAGAAAAGGCAAGGCCGCACGCAAATCTGTAAACTGTATGGAAAAGAGCAAGTTCTCCGCGCAGCGCGCGGAGAACTTGCTCTTTTTTTGCAAACACGCTATACTATAACTAATTATGTCACAAAGGGGTGAGGAGCATGGAGCAGGAGCTGGAACAGATCGAAGGCACGGTAGAGGACATCATTTATGAGAACACGGACAACGGCTACACGGTCTTTGAGATCTCCGGCGGCGGCACGGTAACGGTGGTCTGCGGCATCGTGGGCGAACTCCATGCGGGCGAGAGCGTGGTCTGCCGCGGCAAATATGAGAACCACGCCACTTATGGCCGCCAGTTCCACGCCCAGGAGTGTGAGACCGACATGCCCCGGGATCTGGAAGCTGTGTATGCCTTCCTTGCCAGCGGCTCACTGCCTTATATCGGTGCCCGGACGGCCAACAAAATCATCGATAAATTTGGCGCGGCATCGCTGGAAGTGATCGCCAACGACCCGGCACAGCTCACCGCCATCCCGGGCATCTCGGCCGACAAGGCCGACCGCATCCAGCAGGAGTTCAAGCGGATGTTCGGCATGCGGGAACTCATTGCCTATCTGGCGCAGTTTGAGATCAGCCCCCGCCGCGCCATGGAGGTGTTCCGGGTGTTTGGCCCCGGGGCCATGCAGGCC
>CAVDVT010000275.1:0-2573 GCA_963612415.1 bacterium
GGTCAGCAGCATGTACAGGTCTTCCACGTTCTGCTTGTTGCGGGCTTCTTCCAGATAGGGCTTGAGCAGGTCTTCGGCCGCCTTCAGATTCTTGCGGGTCATGTAGCTGCCCTGTGCCACGCCAAAACGGATGTCGCCGCACATGAACACCTTGAAGTCCTGCAAAAAGACTTCTTCGGGGGTCTTGCCGTCCAGTTTTTCACCGGCCTCGAACATTTCGGTGGAAAACTCCTCCACCTCTACCCCTGCGATCTTGGCCAGCCGCTTGGCAATGGCCTCGTCCAGCGGAGTGCAGGTGGGGCTGCGGAAGGCCAGCGTATCCGAGAGGATGGCTGCCAGCAGCAGGCCCGCCGTCTGGGGCGGGATGTCCACTCCCTTTTCGTCGTACATCTGGGTGATGATGGTCGCCGTGCAGCCCACGGGCTGGTTGCGGAAATACACCGGGCTGTCGGTCTCCAGACTGCCGATGCGGTGGTGGTCGATGATCTCCAGGATCTCGGCCTGGTCGAAGCCTTCCACGGCCTGGGTGGCCTCGTTGTGGTCCACCAGAATGATCCGCCGCTTGCGCAGGGCAATGATGTTGCGGCGGCTGACCATGCCGCAGTATTTGCCGTCTTCGTCCAGGATGGGGAAATAGCGGTGGCGCACCTTTGCCATCACCCGCATGACATCGGCCACCGGCGTGACAAGGGTGAACTTCAGGATATCGTCCCGGGTCATATAATAGGAGATGGGCGCGCACTGGCTGATGAGCTTGCCCGCCGCATAGGTATCCACCGGGGTGGTCATGATGGCCACGCCGGTCTCCTCGGCAATGCGCTGGATGGTGCGGCCCACCTTGGCGCCGTTGCAGATGATGAGCAGGGCTGCTTCCTTTTCAATGGCGCAAAGCTGGCTTTCGTACCGGTTGGTCAGGATGACGATATCGCCCTTTTCCACATTGCTTTCCAGCATTTCGGGGGTGGCGGTGCCGATCTTGATGTGGCCGGTGGTGCAGACGGCGTTCTCGTCGCCCACCACCATGGTGCCGCCCAGCGTTTCCAGAATATTCTTATAGGTGGTAGCGCTCTTGGCAAGAACACCGGTATCAAACACGTCCATGTTGGCGGTGGCGATGTCCTTGACCGTGATGATGCCCTCCAGCTCGTTGTCCGCACTGGTGATGGACAGGGTATCGATCTGCTGGTCGCGCATGATCTCCCACGCCTTGCGCAGGCTGGTGGAACCGGGGATGCCCGGCATCTCGCGGTAATCCACATCCCGGATCTTGGGGTTCACGTCGGTACACATCCGGGGCGGCTTGACGCCGAACTTTTTCAGGACGAACTCTGTTTCCTGGTTCATCCGGCCGGCGCGGCGGGGCTCGCAGACCAGATCACTGGTCTTGTTCTTCAGCTCCGCGTAAGCAATGGCGGAGCAGATGGAGTCGGTGTCCGGATTGCGGTGCCCGATGACCACGACTTTGTGTGCTGCCTTTGGCATAACTTTTTCCTCTCTATGTCACATTCATTTACCTTCTTGCAAGGCCCTGTGCCCCAAAAACGGCGGGCACAGCGGCCAGTTTCATTTTAGCACAACCGCCTGTGCGGGTAAAGGCAGAGCAGCCGCTTCCTATCTTAAAATTTTGAGAGAATCTTGGATACAACATCTTGATTTTCCTACCGTTCCGCGCTATCATGGAACTGTTTTTGGAACCGTGAACGGACAACACTGAACTTGGAGGAACCCATGACCGACACATCGACCCGATCCAAACCCATGTTTACACGCCAGCAGCTCATTGCCCTTCTGCTTCCTCTGGTGGCAGAGCAGGCCCTCAGCGTGACCATCGGCCTTGCCGACACCCTGATGGTCTCCTCGGTCGGTGAAGCCGCAGTCTCCGGCGTGAGCCTTGTGGACTCCTTCAACGTGCTGATGATCCAGCTGCTCAGTGCCCTTGCCACCGGCGGCGCCGTGGTCGCCAGCCAGTACATCGGCCACCGGGAGCCCAGGCAGGCCAAGGCCAGCGCCGCCCAGATCATGTTCATCATGATCTCACTGAGCGTGGTGGTGGCAGCCGTGGTGGCCGTGGGCCGCCACGCCATCCTGCGGGGCATTTTTGGCTCCATCGATGCGGACGTGATGAAATACGCCGAGACCTACTTTCTGCTTTCGGCCCTGAGCTACCCCTTTATCGGCGTCTACAACGCCGGTGCCGCCCTGTTCCGGGCTCAGGGCAACAGCAAGATCAGCATGCTTTCCAGCCTTGTGATGAACGTGGTGAACATCGGCGGCAACGCCATCCTCATCTTCGGCTTTGGCATGGGGGTCATGGGTGCGGCGCTGGCCAGCCTTGTCAGCCGGATGATCGCCTGCTTTGCAGTGATCTACCTGCTGGAAAAGCCCAGCTGTTCCCTGCGCATCGACCATATTGCAGACCTGAAGCCCAACTTTGACCTGATCCGCCGCATCCTGCGGGTGGGCATCCCTGCCGGCATTGAGAACGGCATGTTCCAGATCGGCAAGCTGTCGGTTTCCAGCCTGACCAGCACGCTGGGTACCGCCGCCATTGCGGCCAACGCCGTGGGCAACAC
>CAVDVT010000275.1:2599-2976 GCA_963612415.1 bacterium
TGCTGACCGTCATCGGCCAGTGCCTGGGTGCCGGCGAGAAGGAGCAGGCCGGCCGCTACGCCCGCCGTCTGATGCTGGTGGCCTACGCCGGGTGCTGGATCATGAACCTGTCGGCCCTGCTGTGCATCAACAAGATCGCACTTTCGTGGTTCAGCCTCTCGCCGGAGGCCAACGCCATGGCCCTGCAGGTCATGCGCTGGTTCAACGTGATCTCCCTGTTCATCTGGCCCGCCAGCTTCACCCTGCCCAACATCCTGCGCGCAGCCGGTGACGCCGCCTTTACCATGACCGTGAGCGTCATCTCCATGTGGACGTTCCGGGTGGGCTCCTGCTACCTGATGGTGCTGGCTTTCCACGGCGGCCTGCTGAGCATCTGG
>CAVDVT010000276.1:0-2966 GCA_963612415.1 bacterium
GGCCAGATCGTGGAATACGGCACCGTGGAGGAGATCTTCTACGACGCATGGCACCCCTACACCTGGGCTCTGCTGCAGGCTCTGCCGCAGCTGGGCATCAAGGGCGAGGCCCTGCCCAGTGTGGATGGTACCCCGCCGAACCTGTTCAACGAGATCAAGGGTGACGCATTTGCGCCCCGCAACAAGCACGCGCTGGCAATCGACTTTGTGGCAGAACCTCCGTTCTTCCAGGTGTCCGAGACCCACGCAGCAAAAACCTGGTATCTGGACCCGCGCGCTCCCAAGATCGAGCGCCCGCACTCCATCCAGAACCTGCGTGAGAAAATGGGAAAGATGGGAGGCGCCAACTTAAATGGCTGAACGCGAAAAGCTGATTGAGCTGAAAGACCTTCAGATCACCTTTGGCTCCGGCAAGAAGAAATTTGTGGCTGTGGACCATGTCAACTTTGACATCTACAAGGGCGAGACCTTCTCGCTGGTGGGCGAGTCCGGTTCCGGCAAAACCACCATTGGCCGTGCCATCTGCCGCATCAACCCGACCTCGGGCGGCGACATCTTCTTCAAAGGCCAGAAGATCAACGGCAAGATCTCCAAGGAACTGGACAAAGAGGTCATCCGCAAGATCCAGATGATCTTCCAGGACCCCATGGCATCGCTGAACGAGCGCGCCAAGGTGGAGTATATCATTGCGGAAGGTCTGCTGAACCATCACCTGTACAAGGATCAGGAAGACCTGCACAACAAGGTCATGAACGCCCTGCATGAAGTCGGCCTGCTGCCGGAGTTCGCTTCCCGCTTCCCGCACGAGTTCTCGGGCGGCCAGCGCCAGCGCATTGGCATTGCACGCGCCCTGGTCATGGAGCCGGAGTTCATCGTGGCCGACGAGCCCATCTCCGCTCTGGACGTTTCCATCCGCGCACAGGTCCTGAACCTGCTGAACGAGATGAAAAAGACCCGTGGTCTGACTTACCTGTTCATTGCACACGACCTGTCGGTGGTGCGGTTCATTTCTGACCGCATTGCTGTTATCAGCAAGGGCCGCATTGTGGAGCTGGCTGAGGCGGAGGAGCTGTTCCTCCATCCGCTGCACCCCTACACCAAGGCTCTGCTGAGTGCCGTTCCCATCCCCGACCCCAGCCTGGAGAAGCACAAGAAGCTCCTGGTCTACGACCCGTCCATCCACGATTACAGTGTGGACAAGCCGGTGTGGGAGGAGATCGCCAACGGACATTTCGTCTACGGCAACCAGCGTGAGCTGGAAGGCTACCGCAAGGAATACGAGAGCCAGCTGTAAGCTGAACCGCTTTCCGGTATTTTAACACAATGACCCCGCCGTGTTGGGAGGCTTCCCGCACGGCGGGGTTTTGTGTTATACAAAACAGCCCCGCAGAGACGGCTACGAGCCGTTCTGCGGGGCTGTTATTGCTTTATAGGGGTAGTTCTCGTTCCGGCTTCCCTGCCGCTGAAAAGCAGCAGGAGCGACGAGAGAGGTTTACTCCACGATGATGCTCTTACCGGTCATCTCTGCGGGGACAGGCAGGCCGATATAGGGCAGCATGGTGGGAGCGATATCTGCCAGGCAGCCGCCCTCACGCAGCTTCACATCGCCGCAGCCAATGGCCACAAAGGGCACCACATTGGTGGTGTGGGCGGTGAAGGGAGTGCCGTCCGGGTTCATCATCTTCTCGGCGTTGCCGTGGTCTGCGGTCAGGAAAGCGCAGCCGCCGGCGTTCAGGACAGCGGTGACCACCTTATCCACAGCGGTATCAACGGCCTCCACGGCCTTGACAGCGGCATCAAAGACGCCGGTGTGGCCGACCATGTCGCAGTTGGCGAAGTTCAGGATGACCACATCGTACTTGCCGCTCTCGATGCGCTTGACGCACTCGTCGGCAACCTCAGGAGCGCTCATCTCGGGCTTCAGGTCGTAAGTTGCCACCTTCGGGCTGGGGATGACACAGCGGTCCTCGCCCTCATAAGGGGCTTCCACGCCGCCGTTGAAGAAGAAGGTGACGTGAGCGTACTTCTCGGTCTCAGCGATGCGCAGCTGGGTCTTGCCGTTCTCAGACAGGTACTGGCCCAGAACGTTCTTCAGCTCCACAGGAGGATAGGCCACCTCACAGTTGGGCATGGTAGCGTCGTACTCGGCCATGCAGACGTAGTGGACCTGCTTGCGGCCGCCGCGGCGCTCAAAGCCGGTGAAGGCGTCGTCGCAGAAGATGCGGGTCATCTGGCGGGCACGGTCGGGGCGGAAGTTCATGAAGATGACGGTGTCGCCATCCTGCACACGGCCGCCCTCGCAGGTGACGCAGGGCAGAACGAACTCGTCGGTCTTATCGGCTGCATAGGAAGCCTCAATGGCCTCCGCAGCGTTGGCGGCATGGTTGCCCTCGCCGTAGACAAAGGCAGCGTAGGCCTTCTCCTCGCGGTCCCAGTTGTTATCGCGGTCCATGGCGTAGTAACGGCCGGAAACGCTGGCGATCTTGCCGATGCCCAGCTCGTCCAGCTTGGCCTGCAGGTCTGCCAGGAAGCGCTTGCCGTCGTGGGGGTCGGTATCACGGCCGTCGGTGATGCAGTGCAAATAGACATCCTTGGCACCCATGTGCTTGGCCATTTCCAGCACGCCGAACCAGTGGTCTGCGTGGCTGTGGACGCCGCCGGTGCCCACCAGGCCCATCAGGTGGATGGCCTTGCCGGAGTCGATGGCAGCCTTCATGTTCTTGACCAGCACGGGGTTCTTGAGCATCTCACCGTCCCGGATGGACTTGGTGATGAGGGTCAGCTGCTGGTAGACGATGCGGCCAGCGCCCATGTTGGTGTGGCCGACTTCCGAGTTGCCCATCTGGCCGTCAGGCAGGCCCACGGCCATGCCGGAAGCCTCGATGGTAGTCATGGGGTATTTTGCCATCAGTGCGTCAAGGTGAGGCTTCTTGGCGGCGACCACAGCGTTGCCGTAAGTCTCGTTG
>CAVDVT010000277.1:0-2955 GCA_963612415.1 bacterium
GATGGAATACATCAGCAGGAAATTCTGGTTGTCTTCTTCCAGTCCCATCTTGTTGACGACACGACCGCTCATGGGAAAGGCGGAAATGCCGGCCGCGCCGATCATCGGGTTCAGCTTTTTGCCTTCGGGCAGGAACAGGTTCAGCAGCTTTGCAAACAGCACGCCGCCTGCGGTGTCAAAGACGAAGGCCACCAGACCCAGTGCAAGGATGAGCAGGGTGTCGGGCCGGACGAACTTGTCGGCGGTCATCTGCCCGGCCACCGTCAGACCCAGCACAATGGTGATAAGGTTTGCCAGCACATTCTGGGCCGTTTCGCTCAGGGCGTTCAGCACACCGCACTCCCGCAGCAGGTTGCCGAACATCAAAAAGCCCACCAGCGCCACACTGGCCGGGGCCACCATACCGGCGATGATGGTGACGACAATGGGAAACAGAATTTTTGTCAGTTGCGAAACGCTGCCTTTTTCGTAGGGCATCCGGATGCGGCGTTCTTTCTGGGTGGTCAGCAGTTTGATGACTGGCGGCTGCACGATGGGAACCAGAGCCATGTAGCTGTACGCGGCTACCATGATGGCACCGAGATACTGGGAGTTGAGGGTGTTTGCCACAAAGATGGCAGTGGGACCGTCTGCCGCACCGATGACGGCAATGGAAGCGGCATCTTTCAGGTCAAAGAAGAAGCCTGCCAGAAACAGCGTGAAGAAGATACCGAACTGCGCCGCTGCACCAAAGAGCATGAGCCACGGCTTTTCCAGCAGCGGGCCAAAGTCAATCATGGCACCAATGCCGATGAAAAGCAGCAGTGGAAACAGTTCGTTGGACATTCCCGCTTCAAACAGAGCGGAAATGGGGCCAACGGTGTCACCCTGTGTGATGGCGCCCGACAGGGGCAGGTTGACCAGAATGGCACCAAAGCCCATGGGCAGCAGCAGGCTCGGCTCCATCTTTTTGGCGATGGCAAGGTAGATGAGCAGAGCACCGATGCCCCACATCACCACCATCTGCCAAGTCAGATTCCCGAAGTTGGAAAACAGACTTGCGAATGTGTTTAGAAAGTTCATTTTTCTTACCTCCTTGTGCTCCGGTACGGCGGCAAGAAAAAAGAGACTTCTGCCACAGTACCTTGTCTGTGACAAAAGTCTCAAGCGAACACATGACATCGGGCATTTCTGCCGTGATGACGCTGCCATGCAGCGGCTTCCCGAAGCGTAAGCCGGAAAGCTGCCCTTTACTCCCTTTTATCAAATGTAGTAAAGCAGAAAACAGGGGAGTTGTCAAGGCGAATGCAGAGATCTTTTCTGAATCTTGTACGAGATGCAGATGCTTTTACAAAGGCTTGTTGAAAAAGCCCCAAATCGGCCCATCAAAGCACCTTTGCACCATTGGCCGTCAATTTGAAGGTTGCACCCAGCATATCGGCAGCCCCACGGCACATCAGCATCCGCTGCAGGAAAATTTCAAAGTATTCGTACATACTGCAAATGTCGGTGTCGATCTGCAGATTCAGCGAGATGACTTTTTTCTCGGTATTGATTTTCAGGGTCTGGTCTGTCACAGCGTAGTTGACCCGGTCGTGGATGTCGAAGGATGCCTTGGGCTTTTCGCGCACACGGCTGCGGCGAACATCGGTCTTGTCGCCGATGATGAGGGCGGCCGAGATGGGGTCCACGGCCCCGCCGGTGGATTCATCGTGGTTAGAAATGGCGGACACGATGGTGATGCGGTCCGGGATGCTCAGGTCATACTGCTTCAGAATTTCGTTGGCCAGCAATCCGCCATATTCGGCGTGGCGGCTGCGGTTGACGGCGTTGCCGATGTCGTGCATATAGCCTGCGATCCGGGCAAGTTCAATGTCGTGTTCCGGATAGCTGAATTTTTTCAGGATGTGGGCGGCGGTCTCTGCCACCCGGACACAATGAGCCTGTGAGTGGTCGGTATAGCCCAGCAGCCCCAGATTCTGGTTACCCTTTTTCAGCAGCTCGTTGACTTCTTCGTTGTGCTTGATGTCTTTATACGTCATGGTGTTTATTCCTCGATTCTCTTGTGAAAAGAAAGCATTTATGATTGTAAAATCATTTCAAGGCGGCTGCAATCAAATTGCGGTAAAATTTGTGTGCGGAAGCGATTTTACAAGTTCTTGACAAATTGACGATTTTTGATTTTACGTTTGCGCAGTAGAATAAAAATGTTTGCATATGCAGACATTGAAGTTTTTGTCAGGGGAAAAGGAAAGAGAACGATGGAAAATACCTATCATTGCTATGCCAACCGCGAACTTTCGTGGCTGCGGTTCAACGAACGCGTTCTGGAGGAGGCAGAGGATTCCCGTCTGCCGCTGTGCGAGCGGCTGAGCTTTTTGTCGATTTTCCAGAGCAATCTGGATGAATTTTTTATGGTGCGTATTGGAAGCCTGCAAGATCAGATGCTTCTGGACAAGAACGCACGGGAAAACAAGACGAACATGACCAGCGGGGAACAGATCGACGCCGCACTGGCCTTTACCCACAAGTTGACAGCCCGCCGCGATGCCGCTTACAACGGCCTGCTGGAGCAGCTGGCAGAGCAGGGCATCCGTCTGCTGGACTTTGCCCATATGGAAGAAGAAAGCCGTGCGGAGCTGGAAAAGCTGTTCCGACAGGATTATCTGCCGCTGCTGTCCAGCTTCATCGTCAGCAAAAAGCAGGCATTTCCGTTCCTGAAAAACAAGGGTATCTATGCCGTTGCGGTGCTGAGTACCAAGGCGGAGAAAAAGAAGATCGGTATCGTGCCTTGCGGCAATGAGATCTTCCCCCGGCTGGTGCCGGTGCCGGGGCGTACCGGCTGCTTTATCCTGTCGGAGGAGCTGATCCTGCACTTCCTGCCCCTGCTGTATAAGGGTTATAAGGTCACCAGCAAAACGCTGGCCCGCATCACCCGCAATGCGGATATTGATGCCGACCTGATCTATGACGAAG
>CAVDVT010000278.1:0-2954 GCA_963612415.1 bacterium
GTATTCCGTTGGGGTCTGCCCGGTGATCCGCTTGAACACCCGGGCAAAATAGTTGGCATCGGTGTAGCCGCAGGCCGTGGAGACCTCCCGCATGCTCAGGCGGGGGTCCTGCATCAGCTGCAGGGCCCTGCCCACCCGGAACTGGTTGAGGTAGGCGGAAAAGTTCACCTTGAAGCACTGCTTGAACAGTTTGCAGAAATAGGCATCGGAATAGCGCAGGGCCGCCGCGGCATCCTGCATGGAGATATCTTCCTGATAATGTGCCTCCACAAAGGCGTACATCTCCGCCCGGATCAGGGCCGTGCGGGCATCTTCGTCTTCTTCCCGGCGCAGCGGGGTATCCACCGGTGTGACCGGAGCCGCTGGGCGGGGCAAAGGTTGTGCTGCCGTCTGCCGGATGGCATCCTCCACCGCAAAGACCAGTTCCTGCTCATTGTAAGGCTTGAGCAGGTAGTCCAGCGCCCGCACCGAGATGGCCTGCCGGGCATAGTCAAATTTGTCGTAGCCGGTCAGGAACAAAATGCCGCAGGGCTTGCCGCTCTCCCGGATGCGGCGGGCCACCTCCAGCCCGGTATAGCCCGGCATCTCAATGTCCAGCACGGCTACCTGCGGGCTCTCCCGCTCAAAAAGTTCCAGTGCTTCCCGGCCGTTCTTTGCCTCATAGAGCAGGATCAGGTCGCCCAGATACTTCTGCAGGGTCTTGCACAGCACCTTCCGCTCGATCATCTCATCTTCGGCTACCAGCAGTTTACACTTCATGGGGTTCCTCCTGTCCCAAAGTCTGCGGGATCACGAACCGTACCGTGGTCCCCTGCCCTTCCCGGCTCTCCACAGTCATCCCGCCTGCAGGGTAAAGCATCGAGATCCGGCGCGAAATATTGCCCAGCCCAATGCTTTTTCCGGTCTTTTCACTTTGCTTTATCTTTTCCTGCAATGCCGCAAGTTCAGCCTCCGTCATGCCCTTGCCGTTGTCTTCCACCGTCAGGCAGAGCATCTTTCCCTCCTGCCAGGCCCGCAGCCGGATGCACCCGCCCTCCTCACAGCTTTTCAGGCCGTGGGAAAAGGCATTTTCCAGGATCGGCTGCAGCGTAAAGGAGGGCAGGGTCACGGCCGCCGGGTCTACTTCGATCTGCTTTTCCACCCGGATGCGGCCATCGAACCGCATCTGCTGCAGATAGATGTAATCATCCAGCCCTTCCAGTTCTTCTTCCAGCGGGATCACCTGCCGCTTGGTACGCAGGTTGTGCCGGAACAGACTGCCCAGCCGCACGATCATCTGGTCGGTATCGGCGGCATCCTCCAGCCGCGCCATGCAGGAGATCATATTCAGGGTGTTGAACAGGAAATGGGGGTTGACCTGGCTTTTCAGCACCTCCAGCCGGGTGTGTTCCAGGTCCTTTTCCAGCGCAAGGTTCCGCACTTCCTCTTTGTGCAGCGCTTCCCGCGCCTCCTGCGAGGCGGCGAGTCCCACCGCCGCCGAGAGCTGCCGCAGGATGAACAGCACCCCCAGCATGGCCGCACAGAGCATGACCAGATACAGCCAGGGCAGGCGTTCCAGCTGCTGAGCCTGCTGGCTGTAAATGCGGTTCTCCTGCTCCAGCGTGGCCTGGGTCAGGCGCAGGGCATACTCCGCCAGATCTTCCTGTTGGTCCATCACCCGGTACATCTGCTCTGCATAGTCGGCCGCAGAAGCCGGAAGCTGCAAAAAGGCATCCCGGCTGGCACAGTAGCCCGCATAGCCCTGCCGCAGATTCCAGGTGCGGGCATAACGGTCTTCGCCCAGCTGGGTATAGTCAAAAGGCAGTGCCTCCATGCTCTGCGCTGTGGCCGCACAGGCGGCAGTGTAATCGTCGACACTCTCCTGCGAGGCCTCCCGCACATAGCGGGCAAAAGCCCGGCGCTCCGCCTTGATGGCATCCTGCACCTGATAGCAGACCGCATTGTCGACCAGAAGGGTGTCAAAAGCCCGGCTGGTGTACTGGCCCACCGCCGTAGCAATGCCAAGGCTGAGCAGCACCACCAGCACAATGGCTGAAAGCCAGCCCATGGCCTGTGCCCGGAGGGAAAGCCCCCGCCGCTTTTTCATCTGCATCCCGTTCCTTCCCCTCTTTTGACCAGATTCCTTTTTTAAGTATAATCCGTTTTGCGCCGGAGTGCAAGAAATAGAACTGACAAGTTCAAAAGATTTCATCAAAGAACAAGCTCCGAAAATCGATCAGTTGAAAACAGAGATCGCAGTCCATAAAAACAGAAAATCACTGGGAATTACAGTTCCACAGCGACCAAGGGTTCCAATATGTCTCGCAAGCATATTTCATATGGCATTACGCCATCCACGTCAAGACGTGGAAATCGCTACGATAACGCATCGACTGAAGCTTTCTTCGGAATCCTCAAAACAGAATGTGTCTACCGACACAGGTCAGAAACTTTTAAGGAAGCCATCAAGATGATTAACAACTACATTTACATCCATACCCCCGAACGTATTCAATTAAAAACAGGACTGTCTCCGCTTTCGCTTCGTCAGTCCTGTTAAGCTTCACCCTACATGGGGCACTTTTTATTTATGTCCACTATTTCGAGAATGCTTCAGAAAGCAAGATCTTTTAAATAAAATTCCTGGCAGGATATACAATACAACATTCGTTCAGGACTAGAGAACCGATTGCTCAACTCTTACACAGTCTTGTTATTTTGCTTTTCCTTCTTGCGAAAAGGTATTTTGGCAAGGAGAAATATTGTTTCTTTATTTAACGTAAAAGCTAATGCAATAGACAGTATCATATTAGCAATGTCAATCACCAACATTCGCATAAAACACGCAAATGAAATAGCTGCTAATGCAAGCAAGCGTATTGTGATTCGTCTATAATTAAAATTAATTTTCTGAATTTTTTGAACATCGTGCATCCGGTACAGCGCAAGCCAGAAATAACTGATCAGCGTTGAAA
>CAVDVT010000279.1:0-2949 GCA_963612415.1 bacterium
GCCATAATGGCGGCAACCACATCACCGGGAATGCCTTCCTCTACCACAGGGGCAGGAGCAGCAGCCTGCTGCACGGGGGCAGCGGGCTTTGCCTCTGCCTTGGGAGCAGCCTTGGCAGCTGCCTTCTTGGCATTCATGCCGTCGAAGATCTTGCCTTCCAGCGTAATGATCGCCATCAGCAGGACCAGGATGGCGAACACCAGCACGATACCGGTGATGGTAATAACCACATCAGAACCCAAATTCATGGTCTTCCTCCTAACGATTTATTCTTCTGCACTCCCGGGACACACCCGGCGCACAAAAAGCGATTTGAAAACATTATACAATATTTTCCGTCCCGATTCAACAAGTATGAACGAAATTTGTCGCAACTTTTTCTATTTCTTAACGAAGACCAGCTCAGCGGCGGCCAATGCGGGGCGTTGCATCCAGGAAACCGGTCTCCAGCTTGTCGTTCAGGCTCAGGCTCATGGCCGTGCCCAGCGCCACACAGTTCACCGGATCGGGCGAGACGGTCACTTCCACCTTCAGCTCCTGGCTCAGGTACTCGGGCAGGCCGTGCAGCTGGGCGCCGCCGCCGGTCAGCACCACACCGTTGCGGAAGATATCGCCTGCCAGCTCGGGCGGGGTCTTTTCCAGCACCTGATGGGCCGCGGTGCCGATCTGCTCGCTCAACATCATCACCGGCTCGTACAGATCGCTGGTGGAAACATTGACCTTGATGGGCAGGCCGGTCAGCAGGCTGCGGCCCTTGACCTCCATGGTCTCGTTGAAATCTGCCTTCTGGGGGCAGCAGGCCACGTTCTTCTTCAGCTGCTCGGCAGTGCGCTGGCCAATGGCAATGCTGAACTTGTTGCGCACATGCTTGAGGATCTCGTCGTCGTAGTGGTTGCCTGCCACCCGGACGCTGGTGGCCTTGACCTTGCCGCCCAAGCTCAGCACCGCGATATCGGTGGTGCCACCGCCGATGTCAATGATCATCCGGCCGTCGGGCTGGGTGATATCGATGCCGGAGCCAAGAGCTGCGGCAATGGGCTCGTCGATCAGGTAGACCTGCCGGGCACCGGCGGCTACCACAGCCTCCACCACGGCGTCGCTCTCAATGCCGGTGATGGCAGCGGGCACACACACGGCCACCCGGGGCTTGACCATGTGGGAGCTGTACACCTGGTTGACAAAACGGCAGATCAGTTCCCGGGTCATGGTGTGGTCGCTGATCACGCCGTCCTTCAGCGGGAAGATGGCCGAAATATAGTTGGGGGTGCGGCCCACCATTGCCAGCGCTTTGTCGCCCACTTCCAGCACGGAGTTCTTGCGGGTGTCCATAGCCACCACACTGGGCTGGTTCAGCACCACACCCTGTCCTGCCTGCGCAATGATGATCGTGGTCGTGCCCAGATCAATGCCGATATCGTTCTGTGCCATAATGAATTTTTCCTTTCTCTGCTCCCCTGTTTTCTATCGTAAAGGCCCATTCGGGCGGGAAATCAAATCAGTTTATAGTATAACATAGTTGTGCATAAAAGTACACCCTGCAAAGGGGTGAACCTCTCCGTCATCGCTCACGCGATGCCACCTCTCCTGGTAGGAGAGGCAAGAAAAGCAGCAGCGTAAACTTGGCTCCCCTATCAGGGGAGCTGCCACCGAAGGCGGCTGAGAGGTTACTTCGCCTCCGTCTGCTCCGGCGGCAGGTTCTCCTGCAGAAGCCGGCACAGGCCGCTGTACCGCAGATTCTGGCGGATGTTGGACATCATCCGGTTCACCACATCCCGCCGCCCGGCCACGATACACAGTTTGCGGGCACGGGTGACACCGGTGTAGAACAGGTTGCGGTAACACAGGCGCGGCGGCACCTGCGCCACCGGCAGGATCACAGCCGGGAACTCGCTGCCCTGGCTCTTATGCACCGTGATGGCATAGGCGATCTCCAGTTCGTTCAGGTTCTCTGCCGGGTAAAGCAGCCGCCGGTCATCCATCCGCACCACCATGGAGCGGTCGCGCATGTTGATGGACTCCACAATGCCGATATCGCCGTTGTAAGCACCCACGCCCTGTTCCCCGCCGATCCGGTTCCAGACGATCTCATAATTGTTGCGCACCTGCATCACTTTGTCGCCCACCCGGAACACCCGGGCCGCGCTCTGGAGCTGGGGCTTGCCCTTCTTTTCCGGGTTGAGCAGGTTCTGCAGCTCCACATTCAGCGCCTGGGTGCCGGTGGGGCCCAGCTTGGTGGGGCAAAGCACCTGAATATCCCGGATAGGGTCGAAGCCGTAGCTGCGGGGCAGCCGGGTGGTGACCAGATCACACACCAGCTGCTGGGCGGCATCGCCGTCCGATTCCAGAAAGAAGAAGTCGTCGGTCTTGCCGCCCTTCTGCAGCGGCTCGCTGCTGATAATGTGGTGGGCGTTCTCCACGATCAGGCTCCGCTTGGCCTGCCGGAAGATCTCGTTCAGGCAGACGGTGGGCACACAGCCGGAGCGGATGACCTCGCCCAGAATGTTGCCGGGGCCTACACTGGGCAGCTGGTCGGCGTCTCCCACCATGATGATGCGGCAGCTGTACCGCAGGGCTGCAATGAGAGCCTGAAACAGTTTGACATCCACCATGCTCATCTCGTCCAGAATGACCACATCGCACTTGAGCAGGTTTTTGTCGTTGTGGATAAAGCTGACCACGCCGCCGGTGTAGTCCACCTCCAGCAGGCGGTGGATCGTGGACGCCTTGCGGCCGGTCAGCTCACTGAGCCGCTTGGCGGCACGGCCGGTGGGGGCACACAGGGCTACCCGCTCGGCCTGATGTTCCAGCAGCTGCAGAATTGCGTTGACGGTGGTGGTCTTGCCGGTGCCGGGGCCGCCGGTCAGCACAAGGCAGTTTTCCGTCATGGCTTTCCGGATGGCTTCCCGCTGCAGAGGCACATAGGCAAAGCCCTGGGTCAGTTCCAGCACC
>CAVDVT010000280.1:0-2947 GCA_963612415.1 bacterium
TCGGCTACGGCTTTGTCCGGGTCGGTCAGGTCGATCCAGCGCACCTCTGCGCCCGCCCGGGCCAGACTTTCAGGATATTTGGACTGTGCCACCGTGAGTTCCGGATCGGTACTCATCCGGGGCATTGCAATTGTGATGGACATAGCAGATACTTCCTTTTGATTTATAACAGAAAACCCCGGAACCAGCGGTTCCGGGGTTCTGGCGGAAAGATGGGGATTCGAACCCCAGAACGCTTTTGACACGTTACACGATTTCCAGTCGTGCGCCTTAGACCAACTCAGCCATCTTTCCACATCTTCAGTTTTTAGCGTTTTGGGCCGTGGCCCTCAGCGCTCCACTATAATACCTGAAAGAAGCACTTTTGTCAAGGATTTTTTGAAAAAAAGTTGGGGAAAATTGAAAGTTGCACAAAAAACACGAAGCTGCGTTGTGCAACTTTTGAGGCTGGCGGGCAAAGCCGCGCAAACCCTCTTGACGAAGCTGCAAAACCGGACTATGATGTGGGCAGAGAGTGCGCGGAAAATGTGACTTCCGCAGGAAAAGAGTCTGAACAGGAGGAACTTACCATGAATTACTCTGATGTTTTGAACAATGCCCGGCAGTGCATCGGAAAATACTGCAAGGCCTGCCCCGTGTGCAACGGCGTGGCCTGCAGGAACCAGATCCCCGGCCCCGGTGCCAAGGGCGTGGGCGATACGGCCATCCGCAATTATAATAAGTGGGCTGAGATCCGGGTCAACATGGATACCCTGTGCGAGAACGGCACCCCGGATACCGGCGTGGAGCTGTTCGGCCAGCAGTTCAAGTACCCCTTCTTTGCAGGCCCTGTGGGCGCAGTGAACCTCCACTACTCCGACACCTACACCGACATGACCTACAACGATGTGCTGGTGCGGGCCTGCGCTGAGAATGGCATTGCTGCCTTTACCGGTGACGGCACCAACCCCGACGTGATGACCATGGCCACCAAGGCCATCGGGGCCGCAGGCGGCTGCGGTGTGCCCACCATCAAGCCCTGGAACATTGATACCGTCAAGACCAAGATGGAACAGGCCAAGGCCAGCGGCTGCTTTGCCGTTGCCATGGACGTGGATGCCGCCGGTCTGCCTTTCCTGAAAAACATGACCCCGCCCGCCGGCAGCAAGAGCGTGAAAGAGCTTGCAGAAATCGTCAAGCTGGCTGGCCGTCCCTTCATCGTCAAGGGTGTCATGACCGTCAAGGGCGCGCTGAAGGCAAAAGAGGCCGGTGCTGCTGCCATCGTGGTGTCCAACCACGGCGGCCGTGTGCTGGATCAGTGCCCTGCCACCGCCGAGGTCCTGCCTGAGATCGCCGACGCCCTGAAGGGCAGCGGCGTGAAGATCCTGGTGGACGGCGGCATCCGCTCCGGCGTGGATGTGTTCAAGGCACTGGCTCTGGGTGCAGACGCTGTGCTAATCTGCCGCCCCTTCGTCACCGCAGTTTACGGCGGCGGCGAAGAAGGCGTGAAGTGCTACATCGACAAGATCGCCGCTGAGCTGGCCGATACCATGCAGATGTGTGGCGCCCACTCCCTGGCCGAGATCACCCGGGATATGGTGAGGGTTTGATTTTATAAGTAAGAGAAATGCCGCTGCAGGTTCAAAACCTGCAGCGGCATTTTTGTACAGAAGCTTATTTCAGCGTCCCATCCAGCACCTGCTGATAGTACCACGGTTTGGGTGCATGGAAGGTCTTGCCGGAAAGGTCGGCGAAGTCGGGGGAGGTGAAGCGGGGGAACACAAGCTCCCAAGCGCAGAGGGCCTGATACTTGAGCTTCAGTTCCCGGTTGGCGGTGTTGTTGCCGTATTTGCTGTCGCCGAGGATGGGGCAGCCGATGCTGGCCATGTGGGCGCGGATCTGGTGGGTACGACCGGTGATGAGCCGCACTTTGAGCAGGGCCAGACGGCCGGAGACGGCAATGGTCTCATACTGGGTCTCCACGTCTTTGGCACCGGGCTGCTTGTCGGGCACGATCTTCACGATGCCGCGGTCAGCATCCTTGAGCAGGTAGCCGCCCAAGGTGCCGTCCGGCGGGGTGGGGCGGCCAAAGGTGACGCAGAGGTAGGTCTTTTTGACCTCCCGATTCTTGATGACTTCCAGAAACAGCTGTTCGGCTTCCGGGGTCTTGGCAATGATGACCAGACCGCTGGTGCCGGTGTCCAGCCGGTGGCAGAGAGCCGGGGTGTAAGGGTCGTTTTCCTTGTACTCACCCTGCTGGTTCAGGTAGAGCAGAGCGCGGTTGAGCAGGGTGTCGTCCTCGGGGCCGTCCACGGCCAGACCGGCGGGCTTGTTCACCACCAGGATCTGGGGGCAGTCGTAAATGACCTGCGCCGGGCCCCGGGCGTTCTTCCAGGCCGGGCCCTCCACCCGCTTGTCGGCGTCCAGCACTTCGTCCAGAATGAACAGCTTGATCTCGTCGCCTGCCATCACGCGGGTGGAAAGGGGCTGCTTTTTGCCGTTCAGCTTGATCTTGTTTTCCCGCAGGGCCTTGTTCAGCCGCCCCGGGTTCAGCGCCGGGAACTGCTGCATCAGATAGTTGTCCAGCCGGGTGGGGGCCAGACATTTCACTTTCAGAATCTTCACAAAAATGTTCCTCTCTATTTTGAAATGGCTTGCAATCAAATGTGTCTTTGAATCGTTTTTATTGTAGCGGAACAAAAACGCTGAGTCAAGAAAGAAGGTACTTTTATGAGTCTGAAACATAAAATTCTCGTACTGACTGCTGCTGTGGCGGTGGGCATGGCCTTGACCGCCTGCGGCGGCAGCGGTACGGCAGGCAGTACGTCCGCGTCCAGTACAGTCCCTGCATCGTCCCATGTGACGGAAGAAGGAGTCACAGAGCCAATCAACATGCTGACCTGGACGCTGGATGACCTAGACAAGACCGATACGGTCACCATTGTTTCTGCGGGGATCACTTCCGGGG
>CAVDVT010000281.1:0-2943 GCA_963612415.1 bacterium
GTGCCGCACGGGTGCGGGCTATGGCCGAGGCGCTGGGTTTTGGGCAGAACGCAGAGGAAATGAAGATGCTTTCCGTTTCAGCCGGGAACCTGCCGCCGCTGGAAGCACTGACCTCCAGCGGGGAGTATGCCAATTTCTGCTTCGGGCAGGGGGAACTGCTGGCCACCCCTCTGCAGATAGCCGGAATGATGAACGCCATTGCCTGCGGCGGCATCGGACGCAGCCCGCAGCTTTTGATGGCCACGCTGGATGAGACCACCGGCGAGACCCTGACCACCCTTGCCCACAGCCATGCCCGGCGGGTGATGCGCAGGGATACGGCAAAGGCTCTGCAGACACTGCTGGCCGGGGTGGTGGCTGAGGGCACCGGTCAGGACGCTGCCCTGCCGGAAAATGCGGCTGCGGGCAAGACGGGAACGGCCCAGACCGGGCAGTTTTCCGGCGGAACAGAGCTGAAAAATTACTGGTTTGCCGGGTTCTGGCCCGCCGAGGCGCCCCGGTACACCATTGTGGTGCTGCAGGATGCCCAGACCGAACCGGCGTTTTCCAGTGCGGCCATTTTTGCCCGGGTGGCGGCAGGACTGGAAATTCTGGCGCCGTAAGGCACAGTTCTTCTTGCATTTCCCGGGGTTTTATGCTATTATATCCTTGTATTTGTATGCAGACTCTATGAATCTAAGATAAAAGGAGCGTTCCATCCATGTCTGTCATTGAAATCGTCGGCGGCGCGATCCTGCTGGTCGTCTCGGTCGTTATCGTTGTTCTTACCCTGATGCAGCACACCCACGGTCAGGGCCTGTCCGGTGCGATCAACGGTGGTGCCGGCGGTGCAAACAACGCACGCCTGACCCCTGCCGATCAGATGCTGGCCAAGGTGACCCGCATTGCAGGCATCGTGTTCTTTGTGGTGGCTATTCTGGCCTGTGTGTTTGCCAGCCGTCTGGCCTGAGCATCCGCATACAGCCCCGTGTAAGGCGGGGCTGTTTTTCTGTCTACAAAAGCCCTGTTGGGCGTGAGCTGCCGGGCCCTGCGGCCTGGGGCAGCTGGTGGGAAGCTGATGCCCCAATGGAGGGTATCAGGGAAGTATGAAGGAGAAAAAATATGTCATTACGCGATAAACTGGAGCGGGCAATCCAGAATCAGCCCTGCACCGTAAAAGATCTGAAATCCAAGTTTGGCGGCGACCGTGGGGCCGACCGCAAGGTGATGGAAGCACTGGACGAGCTGGTGCATGAGGCCGTTGTCTGCCAGCGGCAGGGCGTGTTCTTCACCGTCCGTTCCGGCCGTGCGGAAAAGGCTCTGCTGTGCAAGGTGGTCAAGCTGGGCAAGAACTTTGCCTTTGTCATGCTGGAAGACGGCACCAGCGATATCTTTATCCCGGGCCGCTTTACCCGCGGTGCCATGCCCGGCGACGATGTCCTGGTGGAAAAGTTTGCCCATCCCCGTGTGGAGGGCAGCGATGAGGGCGAGATCCTTGCCATCCTGAACGAGAAGAACGATCTGGTGGGTACTGCCCGCCGGATCGAGGGCCGCCTGAAGTTTGTGCCCGACGACTGCCCGGCCATTTCCATGACCATCCAGCGCGACTGCGAGGGCGGCGCGAAGGACGGCGACAAGGTGGCTGTGGAGATCCTGCAGCGCGGGATGCGGCAGGAAGACCACCGCGTGGGGGTCGCCATGCGGTTTGGCAGCAGCGATGAAGCCAAGCGCTGCTCCAAGGCCCTGCTCTATGCCAAGGACATCCACACCCGTTTCCCGGACAAGGTGCGGGAGGAAGCCAAGAAGTATGAGGGGATGACCGTTTCGGAAGAAGACTGCAAGGGCCGCATGGATCTGCGGGCCCTGCCCATCTTCACCATCGACTCCGCCGAGACCAAGGACATCGACGATGCCATCAGCCTGACCCGCACCCCCGAGGGCGGCTTTGAGCTGGGCGTCCACATTGCGGACGTTTCCCACTACGTCAAGCCCGGCAGCGAGCTGAACGAGGAAGCGTTCAACCGCGCCACTTCCGTTTACTACGCCGATCAGGTGGTGCCCATGCTGCCCAAGAGCCTGTCCAACGGCATCTGCTCTCTGAACGAGAAGGAACTGCGTCTGGCCTTCTCCTGCCTGATGCGTCTGGACAAGGACGGCAACCTGACCGATTATAAGTTTGTCAAATCCATCATCTGCAGCCGGGTCAAGGGTGTTTACTCTGAGATCAACGCCCTGCTGGCCGGCACGGCCGATGCAGAGATCCAGGCCAAGTATGCAGAGGTGATGGAGCAGCTGCCCGCCATGAAGGAGCTGTACGCCCAGCGTGCCCGCCTGCGTAAGGAGCGCGGCTGCATCGACTTTGAGAGCGGCGAAGTGAAGCTGATCCTGGACGAGGACGGCCACTGCATCGACGTGAAGAAGCGCACCTCCGGCGAGAGTGAATCCATGATCGAGGAGTTCATGCTGCTGGCCAACCAGTGCGCAGCCCACTTTGCCCGGGTCAAGCAGATCCCCTTTGTCTACCGCGTCCACGAGGAGCCCAACGGCGAAAAGTTGGAGCGTCTGCACAGCCTGCTGCAGGCCTGCGGCATCAACGACCACTTTGCCAAGGAAGTGCCCACCCCCAAGGAGCTGAGCGCGGTTCTGGAAGGTGTGCGCGGCACTTCCTTTGAGCAGATCATCAACACCGGCATGCTCCGCTGCATGTCCAAGGCCTGCTATGAGGAAAAGCCCAAGGGCCACTATGGTCTGGTGCTGAAGGATTATGCCCACTTCACCAGCCCCATCCGCCGTTACCCCGATCTGGCCATCCACCGCATCATGACCGATATGCTCAGCGGCACTGATAAGGAGACCATGATCGTCCGCTACACCGACTTTGCGGAAAAGGCTTCCAAGCAGTCCAGCGAGCGGGAAGTCATTGCCATGCAGATCGAGCGCAAGGCCGAGGATTACTACAAGGCT
>CAVDVT010000282.1:0-2906 GCA_963612415.1 bacterium
ATCTTAGTCATATCTTAACCAGAACCAAAGGCCGCCAGGGGGCATCCGATGCTCCCGGCGGCCTTTTTCTTACCCTGCCGGCAAAAACAGCAGCGTTCCGCGTGCCGTCAGCATAGGCTGGAACAGACAGCTGCTCAGCCCGCCTGCCGCCGCAAGCACCAGTCCCAGCAACAGCAGGATCAGAACGAGCCGGGCCCATGCAAAGCGGCTGTGCCCGGCAGGCGAAGGATGTCTGCGCCGCATAAAAATGCCCTCCTTCCGGGGATCCATCCTGCCCCATCCTATGCCGCAGGGTGCTGATTGTGTGCGCCCCGAAAATGTGGTAAACTAAGGGGACAGACTACGGAGGAACGTTTATGCTGACCATTACACTGCTGGGCACGGCAGCCACCATGCCCCTGCCCGACCGGGCCCTGACCGCTGCACTGGCCGAATGCGGGGGCCATGCCCTGCTGTTTGACTGCGGCGAGGGCACCCAGGCTGCGGCCCGCCGCGCCGGGGTCAACCTGATGAAGCTGGATGCCATCTGCCTGACCCATTACCACGGCGACCACATCTTTGGCCTGCCGGGCCTTTTACAGACCCTTGGCTGCCAGGGCCGGGAGCGCCCGCTGGTGGTCTACGGCCCTGAGGGGATGAACAGCATCTGGCCCGCGCTGCGCACGCTGGCAGGCCCCCTGCCCTACCCGGTCCGGGCCGTTCAGATCGAGGGCACGGAGCCCATCCTCCTGACCGGGCTTTCCTCCGGCTGGCCCGCCGGGGCCCTTCTGACGCCCATCCGCACCCGGCACCGGGTGCCCAGCCGGGGCTACCAGCTGGACCTGCCCCGGGCAGGCCGCTTCGACCCGGCCAGAGCCCGGGCGCTGGAAGTGCCCGTGCCCCAGTGGAAGCTGCTGCAGCGGGGCGAGAGCATCACGCTGGACAGCGGCAGAACGGTGCAGCCCGCCGACGTGCTGGGCCCGGCCCGGCGGGGGCTGCGGTTCGTATTCTCGGGCGATACAGCCCCCTGTGCCGCGCTGGAACAGGCCGCACAGGATGCAGACCTGTTCCTTTGCGATGCCACCTACCCGGACAACGAACAGGAAGATCAGGCAAAGCAGTGGGGCCACAGCACCTTTGCACAGGGGGCCCGGATGGCCGCAAAGGCCGGGGTGCGCCGGTTCTGGCTGGTGCATTACTCCCCCATGATCACGGACCCGGAAGCCGCCCTGCCCGCCGCACAGGCCGTTTTTCCGGCGGCGGAATGCGGCTTTGACGGCAAACAGATCACCCTGCGATACGACGAGGAACCACAATGACAACGCTGAAACTTGACCCGGGCGCCGCTGCCCTGCTGACACAGCTCCACGCTGCAGGCTACGCCGCCTATGCCGTGGGCGGCTGTGTGCGGGACAGCCTGCTGGGCCTTTTCCCCCACGACTGGGATCTTTGCACCAGCGCCCGCCCGGAGCAGGTCATCGACCTGTTCGGCGCCGGGCAGTGCATCCCCACCGGCCTGCAGCACGGCACCGTGACCGTGAAACAGGGCGGCAGCCTGTACGAGACCACCACCTTCCGCACCGAGGGCAACTACTCCGATGGGCGCCACCCGGACGCCGTCCACTTTGTGCCGGACGTGCGGGAAGACCTTGCCCGCCGGGATTTTACCATCAACGCCATGGCGTACAGCGCCGAGGAAGGGCTCATCGACCCCTTTGGCGGGCAGGCTGACCTTGCCGCCGGGATGGTGCGGGCCGTGGGCGAACCGGAGCGCCGCTTTGAGGAAGATGCCCTGCGCATCCTGCGGCTCTACCGGTTCGCGGCCCGGTTCGGCTTTGCCATCGACCCGGCCACGGATGCTGCCGCCCGGGCACTGGCTGCCCACCTGGACTGCGTTTCAGCAGAGCGCATTCAGGAGGAGCTTCTCAAACTTCTGGCTGCACCCCGGCCGGGGGCCTATCTGGAACCGGAAGTTCTGGCCGTCATCCTGCCGGAACTGCAGCCGGTGGAGCAGCCGGAGCAGTTCGCCGAGGTTTGCTGCGTCATCGACCGGCTTGCCCCGGGTGCAGAGGGTGTCTCCGCCCGGCTGGCGGCACTGCTCTGCCCGCTGGGCGAGACCGATGCCCGCACGGCCCTGCGCCGCCTGAAATGCTCCAATGCCCTCACAGACGAAGTGACCGCACTTGTGAAAGAGGCAGATAGGAGTGCCGGTAGCTTTCTCCTACCCCGGAGCCGAAAAGGGAGTGCCGGGAGTTCCTCCGAGGACCGTCCGCTGGGGTGGGACCCTGTTGCCGCAGGCAATAGGGCGGGCGATGGAATGGCCCGATCCGTGTCCGAGGAGGAAGCTCCCGGTACTCCCGGCTCCGACCTGATGTTTACAGCCAAACGCCTGCTGGGCCGCTATGACCTGCCCATGGTGCAGCACCTGACCGCCCTGTGCGGTGCCCAATGCCCGGAGCAGGCCGGAGACTTTGCCGCCCTGCAGAAAGAAGCCGAACGGCTGGCGGCAGAAAATGCCTGCTGCCGCATCAGCCAGCTGGCCGTGAATGGCCGTGATCTGATGGCCGCCGGGGCAAAGCCCGGCCCGGGTCTGCGCAGGCTGCTGGAACAGCTGCTGGAAGAAGTGATCACCGGCCGCATCCCCAATGAAAAAGCCGCCCTGCTGGCGGCTGCGGCGCAATTTTCTGCGTCTTGACAAGAGAAAGAAGCTGCGGTAGTATATATCTACTGTTTTAGTGTGTTATATAAATGAGGAACGATATGACAGAAACACAGAACGCCAAGCGCCCCGGGGCTCTCATTGCCATGAGCGGCGGTGTGGACAGCTCCGTGGCGGCGTGGCTGATGCAGCAGGCAGGCTTTGACTGCACCGGCATCACCATGCGGCTCACCCGCAACGAAACGCTGGGACAGTCCGGGTTCCACAC
>CAVDVT010000283.1:0-2892 GCA_963612415.1 bacterium
TCCTTCATCAGGGCAGAGATGAACAGGTACAGGTACCCCACCATGGCGGCCTCATCCTGAGGCTGCAGACCCCGCGACGAATAGATATTGGTCAGCGCTATGCGCATCCCGTCGGGGTCTGCAGTGTGGTGGACGGGGGCAGCGTCTGTAAAGGGGAGCTGCGCCGCCAGCTTGTGGGCACAGGCGCCATTGAAGCCCACCCAGCTGTACTCCCAGGGCTGCTGCTCATCTGCCGTGTAGCGGATGAGCTGGCTGGGCCGCGCAAAGAACAGATCGCCCGGCACGACCTCAAAGGTCTGCCCGCCGACTTCAAAGGTGCCCTTGCCCGAGACCACCAGATGGATAAGGTAGTGGTCCCGGATGCCGGGGCCCCAGGTCTGCCCGGGGGCACAGCGTTCCAGCCCGCAGTTGAAGATGGATAATTCAATGTTGTTGGTGTAATTCTGCTTGAAGGACTGCTTGTAGACGTCTGCCATATTCGTTTCCTCCAGTTGACCGCATTCTTGTTCCCAGTATATCATAACTCCTGCCGCAAATTCAACAAAAGTACATCCGAAACTTTGTCTTTCGCGCTGAAAATGGATTTTTTGCGGATTCAAATTGCAAAAAGCAGCGGGATGCAGTACAATAAAACTAACCTGATCCAAAATGAATCCCTGCATCCATCTTGCACAGATCGTTCATGGGGAGGAACGGCCATGGCAACCAGTATGCAACTCAGGCAGCAGATCCTTGCTGGGCAGTGGGACGAAGCGCTCACCGCCCTTTACGGCACCGCTCCAACGGTGCTGGAACGGCAGCGGCAGCGGTATGCTGCAGCGCTGGAACAATTTGAGCTTTACTACGGGCCGGGGCGGCAGGTCCATGTTTACTCGGCACCGGGCCGGGCAGAATTGGGCGGCAACCACACTGACCACCAGCACGGCTACGGGCTGGCGGCAGCGGTCACGCTGGATCTTGTGGCGGTGGCATCGCCCAGCGACGACGGTTTTATCCGGGTCAAGTCCCGGGGGTTCAACAAGCTGGATGTCATCGACCTCAGCGAACCGGAACCCCAGCAAGGCGAAAGCACCCACTCGGCCAGCCTGATCCGGGGCATTGCCGAGGGATTCCGGGCACAGGGAAAGGATGTGGGCGGCTTTGATGCCTACACCGCCAGCGATGTGCTGCGGGGCAGCGGTCTTTCCAGCTCGGCAGCCTTTGAGATGGGCATGGCCGTGATCCTGAACGGGGAGTATGGCTGCGGCCTGTGTGCGCCGGAGCTGGCAAAGATCTGCCAGTATGCAGAAAATACGTATTTTGGAAAGCCCAGCGGCCTGCTGGATCAGCTGACCAGCGCAGTGGGCGGGGTCATTTTTGCGGACTTTGCAGACCCAAAGGCCCCGCAGGTCGAAAAGATCCACACAGCAGGCCTGCTTCCGGCAGGGATGACCCTTTGCGTAACCGATACCCGGGGCAGTCACAGTGAGCTGACCGGAGAATTTGCCGCCATCCGGCACGAGATGGAGGCGGTTGCAGCCTGTCTGGGCGGCAGTGTGCTGGGACAGGTGCAGGAATCTGCTTTCTGGGCGGCGCTGCCCCGGCTGCGGGAACGCTGCGGCGACCGGGCTGTTCTGCGGGCGGTCCATTATTTTGAGGAGAATGCCCGCGCGCTGGCGCAGCGGAATGCGCTGGTCAGTGGGGACTTTGCGGCGTTTCTGCAGCTGATCCGGGAGAGCGGACACGCTTCGTTTGCGCTCTGCCAGAACGTTTACTGTGCCACGGATGCGCGGCATCAGGGGCTCCCGGTGGCGCTGGCGGTCAGCCAGAGCCTGCTGGAAGGGCAGGGCGGTGCATGGCGGATGCAGGGCGGCGGCTTTGCAGGCACCATTCAGGCCTTTGTGCCCGGGGCACTGACCCAGCGCTACCACGATGCGATCGAACAGGTATTCGGCGCGGGAAGCTGCTATCTGCTCCGGCTGCGGGAGCAGGGGGCTCTCCGGGTGATCTGAATCAAACGAAAAACACCGCACAGGCTTGTTGAGAGCAAGCTCTGTGCGGTGTTTTCTGTAGTTCAGGGGGGGACGGATGACAGCGATCAGAAGTGGTTTTCCGGATACTTCTTGCGCATCTCGTCGGTGTAGTTCTGCACGGCAGACAAAGTTTCGTCGTGGAAGCCGAACAGGTCAGAAAGGCTGTTGTAGATGCTCTCGGCAAACCGGTAACCGGAAACCAGAACATTGAACAGCAGCATGGGAACAAACGAGATGGAAATGGAGAGGATACCGCCCTGGAAGAAGAAATCATCAAAGTGCAGGTTCTCCGTAAAACTGCTCCACGCATCGTTCAGTTCTCCGCCGCCATATACTTCCGGCAGATCTTCTTCCGGAAGCGTTGCATAAGAAGCGGGCATACGCAATTTTTCCATGAAAAAGCTCCTTTCAATGAATCAGGACAGAGGGTGATCAGGCAGCAAGGGCGCCTGCAGCTGCAGCGTTCTGGGCGTCGGCGCTGTCATAGGCATTCTTCATTTCGGAGTAGACCGACAGGAAGGAATTGATGATGCCCATGGCCTGTACATACAGGTAGAAGCCTGCAAAACCGGCAAAGACAAAGGTCATGGTCTTGCCGACAGGGGTCTGGCGGCCCCAGTAATGCTCGATGGCACCCATGGTGGTCAGGCCGTCGTTGCGCATATCCTGAATGCCGGCAATGGTGTTGGTAAATGCGGTGCGGCCAAACAGCAGGAGCAGATTGATGCCGACATTGGCAGCAAAGTTGGCAACGTCTTCCTGCGAAATATTGAACTCAAGCGCGCCGCCCTCAATGTAGATCATTTCATCTTCCGAAAGAACTGCATAGGATGCGGGCAGCTGCATCAGGCCCTGTTGGGTAAATTCCATGGTGGAAAAC
>CAVDVT010000284.1:0-2862 GCA_963612415.1 bacterium
GGTTTACAGCGTCTCGATCCGGTCAAACAGCTCCTTGGCGGCTTCCACTGCATCCTTGCTGCCAAAGGCCACCCGGACGCCGCCTGCCATCCGCTGGGCAAGGTCAGCAGCCTGCGCCCTGACCTGCTCGGCCGTCACACTGCACAGAGCCCTGCGGTCTTCGGCCAGCATTTCGTCGGTGATGCCGCAGAAATACCGGCGGTCCAGCTCCTTGGCCTCGGCGCAGGGCTTGCGGGGCGAGTCCATCTCAGACACGGTGCCCACAATGAACTCGGTCAGGTCTTTCTCGGTGTATTCCCGGCTGGCCAGTGCTTCCGGGGCCTTGGCAAAGGTGTCATAGCTCTCGGTCATGTGGGGATCGCGGTAGGTGTACAGCCCCTCGGTCTGGGCACGGGTCAGCATACCGGTGCCGTAAGCGCCGCCCACCTCGCGGATATTATGCCACAGATACTCGTAGCTCATCACCCGGGCCAGCACCCGGCGGTCAGCCTGCCGCTCCATGGGCCAGGTCAGGATATCATAGTTCACGCCGCCGTCAATGATAAAGGCTTCGTTCACCGGGGCAGTCAGCTCCTCGGTGTAGGGCTTGGCCGGGGCACGGCCCTCGGCGGCAAAGGCACTGCCGGGCAGCAGGGCGCGGAGCTTTTCCATGGCCTCGTCGCTGCCGTGCAGGCTGATGGTCAGAGCTGCGTGGTGCAGCACCTTTTCCCGCACCTGCTCCAGCTTTGCACCCATGGCGGCCCAGTCGGCCTTTTCCAGCAGACCGCACAGGAAGTGGTATCCGCTCACGCCGCTGCAGCGCTCGCTCAGGGCATATTCCACCGAGTAGTGGGCAGCAGCGCGCACCGCAGCATACTGGTTGCCCTGCTGGATGAACTGCTGCTCCATGTTCAGCTTCTGCTGGCTCAGCACCCGGGCAAAGGCCGCTTCCGCCCTGGGGCCGGTCAGCTGCGTCTCGTACAGGTACTCGCTGCCCAGCTCAATGGCCTTGTCCAGTCTCCGCTCCAGCAGGCTCATGTTCAGGGTCAGCTTGGCGTGGCAGGGGCTGCCCTCCTGCCGCCCGGTCCAGAAGCTGATGCAGGCCATGCTGCTGCCCAGCCAGGTGCTGCGCAGGGTATTCAGTTCCCGGGCCGTGTGCCTGGGGGTATCCAGCTCGTCCAGCACATCGGTCAGCAGATCAAGATACTGCACTTCCTCCGGCGTCAGGGCCCCCAGATCGTAATAGAAATTCAGGTACAGGCTGCCCTTGGAGGGGTGGTGCAGCACCTCGGCCCCGGCCAGCGTTTCCACCGTTCCGGCAGCACTCTTGTCCCCCTCGCCCAAGTCAGCCACGGTCAGCGGATGTTCCAGCACCAGCTTGCCGTCGGTGCGGGCAGGGGCTTCGTTTTCATCTTCCTTTTTGGGCAGAGTGGGCGTCTGGATCACCTGCACCGGCTCGGCCAGCAGCAGGTCTTTCAGCAGCTCATCAAACCAGCCGGTATCCAGCTTCTCCCGCAGGGAAGCAAACAGGGTATCCGTGTGGAGCAGCAGGGCCGGGTCGCCGGTGTGCAGCCAGCCGGTGGCGGCGTTGATGGCGTCCAGCACGCCGTCGGGCAGGCTGCCCGGCCGCTCCAGAGATGCAAACTCGGCAGCGTTCAGGCTGGCCAGCAGCAGCTCGCCCGGGATGCCCTCGGCCAGCACATCCTCCACGGCCTTTTTCACGCCTGCGGCAAACTTGGGGGCCGTCTCGGTGGTGGCGCCCCGCAGCACCAGTTCCAGCGTGGGCTGCAGGGTACTGTCGTCAAAGCCGATGTCGATGTCTGCGCCCAGCTGCTGCTCCAGCAGAGCCGCCTTCAGGGGTGATTGGTTGGTGCCCAGCAGAGCATCCAGCAGGATCTCCACCCCCAGCTGGCGCTCCCGGTCAGCAAAGGCACCGGTGTACCAGGCCAGAGCGCACTGCACCTGATCGGCCTCCGGCTTCTCCGTGTAGTAGGGGATCTCCAAACACACGCCCTTCTGCTCGTCCTGCAGCGTCAGCTTCGGCTGGCTGGTGCCCTTGGGCATCCTGCTCAGATAATCCGCATCCAGCACAGCCAGCTTCTCGGCCATATCCATCTTGCCGTACAGGGTAATGCAGCAGTTGTCGGCGCTGTAATGGCGGTGGTACACCCGCTGATATTTCTCATAAGTCAACGCCGGAATGGAAGCCGGGTCGCCGCCGGACACAAAGCCGTAAGCCGTGTCCGGGAACATGGCCCGCTCCAGCGCATCCTGCAGCTGGGCATCCGGGGAAGCCAGTGCGCCCTGCATCTCGTTGTACACCACGCCGCTCACAGTGCCGTCAGCGTCCCGGTGCCAGCCCTCCTGCTCAAACACGGCCTTGTCCACCATGGCCAGCGGGCAGAACACGGCGTTCAGGTAAACATCCATCAGGTTCTTGAAGTCGGTCTCGTTGGGGGTGGCAAAGGGATACACCGTCTTGTCCGGAAAAGTCATGGCGTTCAGGAAGGACGCCATACTGCTCTTGAGCAGCTGCAGGAACGGCGAGGTCACAGGGTACTTCTCGCTGCCTGCCAGCACCGAATGCTCCAAAATGTGGAACACACCGGTGTCGTCGGAGGGAAACGTGCCGAACCCGATGCCGAACGCCTTGTTCACGTCCTCATTTTCCACCAGCAGGATGGTGGCTCCGCTCACATCATGGGTCAGCACCGTCAGGGTGCCGTGCTGCTCCGGGCAGTCCTCGCGGCGCACCAGCGTATATCCGGGATAGTTCATATCGTTGCTCCTTTATCGTTTTCTTTTTTGCATCTATTGTATCACGCATCCCGGTAAGACGCAACGAACAAAAAAGCCCTCTCTGGCAAAGCCGAAGGCTTTGAC
>CAVDVT010000285.1:0-2862 GCA_963612415.1 bacterium
GTACTTTGCCTTCTGCTCGGGGGTGCCATTCTCATAGATAGGAGCAGCGCACAGGCTGGTGTGAGCAGAAACGATGACACCGGTGGTGCCACAGACCTTGCTCAGTTCCTCAACGGCCATAACGTAGGACAGCACATCGCCGCCTGCACCGCCGACAGAGGTGGGGAAGTAAATGCCCATCATGCCCAGCTTGCCCATCTTCTCGACGGTCTCTTTGGGGAAGTATTCTTCAGCATCCACTTTCTTAGCCAGAGGCTTGACTTCGTTTTCAGCAAACTCGCGGTACATCTTCTGCACCATCTGCTGCTGCTTGGACAGAGTAAAATCCATCGCTATATCCTCCTAACGGGTGTTTTTTCATATTCCGGAGCTGCAAAGGGGGGTCACCCCCTGCTCCGGCAGCAAACAAATTCCTCCCGGCCGCTTTCCCCACGGCCGGGAGAAACGTTTCTCAGAAATTACAGCTGGTCGACCGGGGTCTTGGTGCGGTCAGCATTGTAAACATAGAAGCCCTTGCCGGTCTTGCAGCCCAGGTTGCCGCCGCGGACCATCTTGCGGATCAGCGGGCAAGCACGATACTTGCTGTCGCCGGTCTCCTTGTACAGGACGTCCATGATGGCCAGGCAGATATCCAGACCAATGAAGTCGCCCAGTTCCAGGGGGCCCATGGGGTGGTTTGCACCCAGCTTCATAGCGGTGTCGATGCCGGCGATGTCGGAGACGCCTTCCATCTTGATGAAGGCAGCTTCGTTGATCATGGGGATCAGGATGCGGTTGACGACGAAGCCTGCAGCCTCGTTGACCTGAACCGGCTGCTTGCCGATGGCAACAGAGATCTCCTTGATCTTCTCAACGGTCTCAGCGGGAGTGTTGCAGCCAGCGATGACCTCGATCAGCTTCATGCGGTCAGCGGGGTTGAAGAAGTGCATACCGATCAGAGGACGGGTCAGGCCCTTGCCGATCTCGGTGATGGACAGAGAAGAAGTGTTGGAAGCAAAGATGCACTCGGGCTTGCAGATCTTGTCCAGCTCGCCAAAGGTGGTCTGCTTGACCTTCATATCCTCAAATGCAGCCTCAACGATCAGGTCGCAGTCAGCGCACAGGTCCTCCTTCAGGCCCGGGGTGATGGCAGCAACAATAGCGTCAGCCTTCTCCTGGGGGATCTTTCCCTTGGCAACCAGCTTCTCGTAGCCCTTCTTGATCTTTGCCAGACCATTCTCGGCCCACTCCTGCTTGATGTCGCACAGAGCAACGGTGTTGCCCTCAACCTGTGCAAATGCCTTTGCAATGCCCTGGCCCATGGTGCCAGCGCCAATAACACCGATCTTCATAAGGTATCTCTCCTTTTTATCAGACTTTCCCGCGCCGCTCCCCTGCAAGGGGAAGCAGGCCGGAAAGTAAAATCATGTAAAAATTAGTTGTTGGTGAACACTGCCTTGGGCTTCGGTTTCTCACGGCTCAGGAAGCAGGCCATGCCTTCCTTCTGATCGTGGGTCTCGAAGCAGTCGCCAAACAGCTTTTCCTCAACCTCAACTGCCTTCTCAATGGGCAGGCTGATGCCGTCGTTGATGGCCTTCTTGCAGTTGCGCACAGCAATGGGGGCATTCTTGGCGATCTTGTTGGCCAGCTTCAGCACATTCTCCATCAGTTCAGCCTGCGGATACACGGCGTTGACCAGACCAATACGGTATGCCTCGTCGGCCTTGATATTCAGAGCAGAGTAGACCAGCTGCTTTGCCATGCCCATGCCCACCAGACGGGCCAGACGCTGGGTGCCGCCGAAGCCCGGGGTGATGCCCAGACCGACTTCCGGCTGACCGAACACAGCGTTGTCAGAGCAGATGCGGATGTCGCAGCTCATGGCCAGCTCATTGCCGCCGCCCAGTGCAAAGCCGTTGACAGCTGCAATGACGGGGATGGGGAAGCTCTCGATCATCAGGAACACATCATTGCCCAGCTTGCCGAAGGCTTCGCCCTCTGCCTTGGTCATGGTGCTCATGGAACCGATATCTGCGCCTGCAACAAAGCTCTTGTCGCCTTCGCCGGTCAGAACGATGCAGCGGATGGTCTCCTGGTCCACTGCCTCAAAGGCAGCCTTCAGGTCAGCCAGAACCTCGGGGTTCAGGGCGTTCAGTGCCTTGGGACGGTCGATGGTGATGATCTCGACAGCGCCCTGCACCTCGGTTTTTACAAATGCCATTGTGAAAACCTCCAATTCAATTTCGTATCAGTGTTTCAAAACAGTCCCCGGGTCAGAGGAGAGTCTCCGGTCTCTCCCCTGCCCGGGCCTGTTGTTCAATTCAGAAGTTCCGTGCGGATGCTTAGTCCATCTCAACGATGGTAGCGCAGCCCATGCCGCCGCCGATGCACAGGGTAGCCAGACCCTTGTGTGCGCCGCGGTGCTTCATAGCATACAGCAGGGTGACCAGGATACGAGCGCCGGAAGCGCCGACCGGATGGCCCAGAGCAATGGCGCCGCCGTTGACGTTCACCTTGCTCATATCGAAGTTCAGAGCCTGGCTGACGGCCACAGACTGAGCAGCAAATGCCTCATTGGCCTCGATCAGATCCATATCAGCAACGGTCAGGCCGGTCTTGGCCATGACCTTCTTGGTAGCAGCGATGGGGCCCAGACCCATGACTTCGGGCTCAACACCTGCCAGAGCGCCGGCGACCCAGGTAGCCAGAGGCTTCACGCCCAGCTCCTTGGCCTTCTCCTCGCTCATGATGACCAGAGCAGCAGCGCCATCGTTGATCGCGGAAGAGTTGCCGGCGGTCACGATGCCGTCCTTGGTGAAGGCGGGCTTCAGGGTGCCCAGCTTCTCAACGGGGGTCAGACGGGGGCCTTCATCGGTATCGAAC
>CAVDVT010000286.1:0-2855 GCA_963612415.1 bacterium
GTACTATTATAATCAAGGATGAAAGCAGCTGCCTGTCCGGCAGCTTTTTCCGGCAGCAAAAGTTAGTTTAGACTAATTTCGCAAAGTTCTGCAAACGGACTCATGGGAACGAAATGAGGTGTGGATATTGAAAGACAGTGAACTGCAATTTGACCGCAGCTGCCATGTGCTTTACTCCAGGCCCTGCAAAAAGGAGATCCTGTCAAAAATCGCCCTGCACTACCCGGAAGCACGGCGGCCCGCCGTTTGGGAGCAGGTGCAGCAGCAGTATGTGGAGTTCCTCTCTGACTGGCGCACCGACCTTGGCGGAAAGAAGAATTTCCACAACGGCGCAGGCGGCACTTACGACTGCATCGCCATCCTGAGCTACTATGTTGTGTGCAAAGCCGTCACATCGTTCCGTGAGATCGAGGAGATGGAGGAAAATCTGATCCTGCCCTCTTTCCGCCGGCTGAGATTCGTGGACTGCAACAAACCGCTGTTCAAACGGCTGATGTATCGTGCATTCACCTCCGCCAAGGCGGGCTGTGACAAATGGCACGATTACGAAATGTCGGTGGCGCCTTACGAAAAGGACAAACCCATCTATTATGAGTTCACGGCCTGCCCCGCAGCAGAATTTGCTATCCAGCACGGGCTGACCGACATCATGCCCGCCCTGTGCAACGTGGACTTTGCTTCCATGGAACTGATCCACGCAAAGCTGATCCGGACGACCACCTGCGCCAACGGCTGCAAGTGCGATTACACCATCTGCGGTGACAGGGACCCTTACATCGAAAAACATCCCGAATACCGGGATGAAAATGGATACAGGAGGAACAAATAATGTTTTTGCAAGTGATTCTGGAAGGTCTTGGCTTAGGACTGCTGCTGGTTCTGGTCTGCGCGTTCGGCATCCGCAAAGGCCCGGTGGAACTGGTGCATATCTACGGCCCGGAAGTACAGCAGCGCTGCATCGATCTGGGCCTGACGACCCGCGAAAAAATAAAGCATAACAGCCTGTGCTTCAAGGCAGTCTGCATCCCCGGCTATATCGCATACGTGCTGGTGATGGTCTACGCCGTCAACGGGGCGCGCGGCTTTCTGACCAGCCTCTGGCAGCTGTTTGTGATCTTGTCCGTGATGAACCTCATTGACCGCTTTGGCGTGGATGAGTTCTGGGTCGGCCATACCGACGCCTGGACGATCCCCGGCACGGAGGATCTGAAGCCTTACATCACCGCAAAAGACAAGCAGAAAAAGTGGCTCTTTGGCACCGTGGGCATGTTCCTCATTTCCGCGATCCTTTCCGGCATCATGATGCTGTTCGTCCACTGAGCGGAGGGAATGCAATGGAATTTGAAACATTGGGCGACAAACGGAACCCTGCCATCCTGTTTTTCCATGCCATGGGCGTAACGGGCACCAGCAGCGAACCGGTGGCCCGGCACCTGCAGGACCGCTATTTCTGCATCCTGCCCACTTCTACGGTCTACTGCGCCGGGCAGAATTACCGCAGCAAGGCAGACGAGATCCGGCAGATCGAGCATTTTCTGCAGCAGCAGGGCGTAACGCGGCTGGAACTTGTTGTTGCCTCCTCCATTGGTGCAGACCTTGCCGCTGCCTTTCTGGCACAGACGCAGCTGCCGGTGGGGCACGCATTCTTTGACGGCGGGCAGTTTGCGCAGATCGGAAAAGCGACCCGCCGCATCATGGTTCCGTTTTTGTATCTTGCCATCAAGAGCCTGTACTGGTCGAAGGGCGGCACACTGAAAAAGATCCTCTGGTGCGACGATGAATCCATCAAGCCCTATTTCATCGCGGCAGGCAAGGCGCTCCGTTACAAAAATCTGCGCCACCAGCTGGCCGACAGTTTGGAGAACAAACCTTTCCCGCCGCTGACCGAAAGCCTGCAGCAGCACAGCTATTTTGAATTTGGCAGTGCGGAAGACCACTTCAAATATCGGGATGCCGTGAAAAAAGCCTACCCACAGGGGCATTTCCCGGTTTTTGAGGGGCATGACCACATGCAGTACCAGATTCGTGATCCGAAGGGATTTGCCGTCATGCTGGTTTCGATCCTGGAGCAGGACAAGCTGCCCGAACTTCCGTTTATCCAAAAAGGAGAAGATCCCGATGAAATATAAAATTGAAAAGAACACCGTGCAGGAGACCCTTATCATCCCGCTTTATGCCCGGAAAGTATGCTCGGAACTGTATCCGACCCTTTACCGGGACGAAACATCCATCCGGCTTCTGGATGAGATCGACTACGATTTTTCCGAGGCCGCGCAAAAGTCCCGCAGCCTCATGCAGCGTTTTGGCGCACTGGAAGTTGCCATGCGTCAGAATGACCTTGCATTTGAGGTGCGGGACTACCTGAAGGCTCACCCGAAAGCCGCCGTGGTGAATCTGGGCTGCGGACTGGACAACACCGGCCGGGTCTGCGACAACGGCAGCTGCAGGCTCTACAACCTGGATTTCCCGGATGTCATCGCAGTCCGGAACCAGCTGCTGCCTGCCGGACAGCGGGAGGAAAACATCCCCTGCGACCTGAACGACACAGCCGCCTGGCTTGGAAAGCTTGATGTGTCCAATGGGGCCGTCTTTTTCGCCTCCGGCGTGTTCTATTATTTTTTGAAAGAGCAGGTCAAGGCACTGGTGCTGGCTCTGGCCGATGCCTGTCCGGAGGGCGTTCTGGTGTTCGATGCGGCCAATCAGACCGCTGTCAAGATGATCTCCAAGACCTGGCTCAAGGGCGCAAAGATCCAGGATGTGGGTGCCTATTTTGCGGTGTCGGACGCACAGAAAGAGCTTTCGCCGTGGAGCAGCCGCCTGCGCGTGTCCAGCCGGGGTTATATGCTGGGCTACAA
>CAVDVT010000287.1:0-2853 GCA_963612415.1 bacterium
CTGTACACTTCCGCCACCGCCGTTCCCGCCGAAACACGCTCGCCATCGGCTACAAGGTAGCCAAGCGTTCCGCTGCCGGCAACATAGCTCTCGTCAAACAGCAGCACACCCTCAGCATCCACGGTATCTTCCACCGTTGCCAGCAGAGCGGTTTCGTAGGTGTTGGGCGGAAACAATACCTGCCATGCCTGATACAGCACGTACGCTGCCGCCAGAAACAGAAATACGAAAACAACTGCCGCCAGCGTTTTCAGCGCACCGGACAGTCCTTCCCGTTTTTCATCCTGCATTTCGCTCATCCTTTCGCCAAAAATTCTTTCACCGTTTCTGCGGCCCGGGCCTGCACCTCCGGTGCTGAGGCATCCAGCCAGACCACACCCTCCATGTGGCGGAACCAGGTCAGCTGGCGCTTGGCATAATTGCGGGAAGCCTGCTTGAGCTTTTCCACACAGGGAGCCAGTTCACTTGCCCCTTCCAGATAAGGGAAGAATTCCTTATATCCAATGGCCTGTGCTGCCGTGCGGAAGGTATTCCGGTTTTTGTACACACGTTTTGCTTCCTCCAGCAGACCCTGCTCCATCATCTGATCCACCCGCAGGTCGATGCGGCGGTAAAGCTGTGCCCGCTCCGGAAAATCCAACCCTAAGATCAGGGAGCGGTAAGGCCGCTCCGGCGGCAGGGACGCCGCTTTTTGTTCGCTGAGCTTTTTTCCCGTAGCACGGTAGTGTTCCAGCGCCCGGAGAACGCGGACATGGTTGTTGGGGTGGATGGCTGCTGCCGCTTCCGGGTCTGCTGCCTGTAGCTGGGAATACATTGCGTCCGGGCCTTTTTCTGCCAGCTCGGCAGCCAACTGTTCCCGCAAACCGTCCGGCGCCTTTTCTTCTGTAAAGCGGACACCGTACAGAAAGCTCTGCACATACAGTCCCGTGCCGCCCACCAGAATGGGCAGGTGTCCCCGGCCAGAGATCTCCCCTTCCAGCCGTCCGGCCAGCGCGGTGAAATCTGCCACGCTGAACGGTACATCCGGCGGCAGGATATCCACCCCGTGGTGCGGGATACCGTGAGTCTCCTCTGCTGTCACCTTAGCCGTGCCCACGTCCAGACCCTTGTAGATCTGCATGGAGTCGGCACTGATGATCTCGCCGTCAAACTGCTCTGCCAGAGCAACACCCAGCGAGGTTTTGCCGGAGGCTGTGGGCCCCACCACAGCAACGATGGAATGTTTTTTCTCACACAATGCGGCCAAACTGCTTTTCCAGCTCCTTCCGGGTCAATTTGAGGACGCAGGGACGCCCATGAGGGCAGAAGGGCGGCACTTCGCCCGAGAGAATCTTCTCGGCCAGCGCCATCAGCTCCTGCGGAGAGGTGCGGTCGCCCGCCTTGATGGCGGCGCGGCAGGAAATGGAATGCAGCACCCATTCGGTCTTTTCGCTCAAGGCGTCGCGGCTGCCTTTGGAAAGCTTGTCGGCCAGTTCCACCAAAAGGTCTTCTGCACTGCCCTGCTCCACATCCGCCGGAACCGAGCGCAGGAAAACGCTGTTGCCGCCAAAATCGTCGATCTCAAGGCCAGCGCTTTCCAGCAGTTCCAGATTGGAAAGCAGCGCCGTCTTTTCCTCCGCAGAAAGCTCCACCACCACCGGCTCCAGCAAAAGCTGCGCCGGAACGTCACCATAGTTCGCGGCAAGCTTCTCAAACAGCTGCCGCTCATGGGCTGCGTGCTTGTCGATGATGCAAACCTCATCTCCGCGCTCTGCAAGGATATACGTTTTGAAAAGCTCTCCCACATAGCGCAGCGGCTCCGGGCCGTCTTGCACATCAAAGCCCATCTGTTCCGGCTTTTCCAGAAACGCTTCCTGCCGGGCAGGCTGCTGTGTCGGCTCCGCCTTGGGCGCGGCATCCCATGCAGCCAGATGGTCCTGTGCCTTGGGCAGCTCTGCGCCATCGGGCTCAATGTCCAGCGCACCCTCCCCAAGAGCAGACGCAAAGGCAGGTGCTTCCGGTTTTGTTTCCGGATCCTCCGCCTTTGGGCTGTGCAGGGTCACGTCCTGCTGCACCGGCGCCGTTGATGCAACCGTTGTCCAGGAATGCTCAACAGGCTTTTCTTCTGCCGCAGAGGGGGTAGGCAGGATGTCCGGATGCTCTGCGGGTGCCGGACGCACAGCTGCAGGGGCCGGGGTGAAGCTTTTGAACAAAACGCTCGGCTGCACTGGGTGTTCATGCAGCGTTCCCGGCTCTGCCTGGCCCGGAATCACGGCCGAAAGTCCTGTAAAGTGATCTTGCTTTACATTATTTTTGTTCGTTTTATCGTTTTCATTTTGAACATTGGATTCTTCGTTGTCTTTTTCGTCTTCAAAGACAAACTGCCGTTCTCCGGTTCCTGGCTGGGCCAAAGCCAGCTTGACTGCATGGTAAACCAGGTCAAAAACATCATTTTCCCGGGCAAAACGCACTTCCGTTTTGGCCGGATGAACGTTGACATCCACAAGGTCTGCAGGCATTTCCAGAAGTAAGATTCCTCCAGGGAACTTCCCCTGCATGGTGGTGCCCTTGAAAGCCATTTCCATGCCCGCCATCATGGTGCGGTTGCGCACATAGCGGCCATTGATATAGAAATACTGCATGCTCCGGCTGGCGCGGCAGCTCTTGGGCTGGGTGATAAGGCCCCATACCCGGTAGACGCCTTCCTGGTTGTCCAGCTCCACCAGATCCCGGCTGAACTCCCGGCCCAGAACCGCATACGCCGCACTGCGCAGCTGACCGTCACCGGGGGTGACATATTGCAGCTTGCCTTCTCGGACAAACTTGAAGCTGACTTCCGGATGGCTCAGAGCCACATGGGCCACGATATCCGCC
>CAVDVT010000288.1:0-2848 GCA_963612415.1 bacterium
CGGCCGCTACGCCCGGGAGGAGAAGCTTCTGGACGAGATGGCACAGGTGCTGGGGCTGGCAAAACCGCCCCGCACCATCGAAAGCTACGATATCTCCAACTGGGGCGACGGCACCAGCGTCTGCGGCATGGTCGTCTTCCGGGACGGAAAGCCTTATAAGACGGGCTACCGCAAGTTCAAAATGAAAACGGTGCTGGGCACCGACGACTACGCCTCGCTGGCCGAGACCGTCTCCCGCCGGGCGGCTGCCTACGAACGGGTTCATGAGCTGGCCGCCCACGGGCAGGCAACGGACGATTACTTCGGGGAGAAGCCGGATCTTCTTCTGATGGATGGCGGCCGGGGGCAGGTCAGCGCGGCCAAGGCGGCGCTGGCGGGCACAAAGCTGGCCGATGTGCCTTTGTATGGCATGGTCAAGGATGACCACCACCGCACCCGGGCCATTGTGGACAGCGAGGGCCGTGAGATCGCCATCAACATGAACCGCGGGACGTTTACCTTTATCACCGCCATTCAGGACGAGACCCACCGCTTTGCCAACGCCTACCGCAAACAGCAGATGCACAAAAAGAGCTATGCCTCCACCCTGACGGAGATCCCCGGCGTAGGCCCCAAAACGGCCAAGGCCCTGATGACCCAGTTCAAGAGCGTGGGGGCTGTGCGGGAGGCAGAACCCTGCCAGCTGGAAAATACCCCCGGCGTGGGCCCCCAGCTGGCACAGACCATCTACGAGTATTTTCACACCTGACAAAAGAGGGCCGCTGCAAACGCAGCGGCCCTCTTGGCGTATTCAGGGGAAGATCAGTTCTCGCTGGAGATATCCTGACCGAAGTATTTCTCGCTCAGTTCCTTCAGGGTGCCGTCGGCGCGGAGTTCGTCGATGGCGTTGTTGATGGCTTCCAGCAGGGTGGCGGTGGTATCGCCTTTGACCAGCGGGATGGCAACGTGGGAAGCATCCTCGGTCTGGGCCACGATCTTGAAGTCGGCGTCCGGATGGACGTTCAGATAATCATAGAAGGAGACATCAGCGTTCAGGGTGGCGTCGATGCGGCCTGCGGTCAGCAGCTGGATGGTCTCCTCCAGCGTGTCGATGCCCTGCACGGTGGCACCGTAGCTCTCGGCCAGCTCCATGTAGGTGGAAGCCAGGCTGTTGGCGGTGGTTTTGCCGTTCAGATCCTCAAAGCTGGTGATCTCGTCGTTGTCCTTGCGGACAGCCAGTGCGGTGTGGATGTAGCCGTAGGGGGTGGTGAAATCGTAAGTCAGGGAGCGCTCGTCGGTCACTTCCACGCCGTTGCACACCATGTCGTAGCGGCCGGCGTCCAGACCGGCAAACAGGCTGTCCCAGTCGCTCTCCACGTACTCGGGCTCCACACCCAACTTCTCAGCAATGGCGCGGGAGACTTCCACATCGTAGCCCACCAGGGTGTCGCTCTCATCGTGGAAGCTCCAGGGCTGCCAGGCACCTTCCAGTGCCACAATGATCTTGCCGTTGGCCTGAATGGTGGCCAGACGGTCAGCAGGGACGGGGCCTGCTGCGAAAGATGCGCTGCCGCTGGCGGCGGTGCTGCTGGAATTGGAGCAGCCGGACAGGGTCAGGACGCCTGCAGCGGCCATGACGCTCATCATCGAAATAAAAGTTCTTCTTTTCATGGGATACCTCTCAATTTGTATGTTCGATCTTTCGTAAAAATTCCCGGGTGCGTTCTTCCCGGGGGTTGGCAAAGAACTGGTGAGACGGGGCCTGCTCCACCACCACGCCGTTTTCCATGAACACGGTCTTGGAGGAGACGCTGCGGGCAAAGCCCATCTCGTGAGTGACCACCAGCATGGTCATGCCTTCTTCGGCCAGCTGGCGCATCACGGCCAGCACCTCGCCGGTCAGCTCCGGGTCAAGGGCGCTGGTGGGCTCGTCGAAGTAGATGATCTCCGGGTCGGTGGCAAGGGCGCGGGCAATGGCCACACGCTGCTGCTGGCCGCCGGAAAGCTGCAGGGGGTAGTAGTCTGCCCGGTCTGCCAGACCGACTTTTTCCAGCATCTTCATGCCAAGAGCGTCGGCCTGCTCTTTGGGCATTTTGCGGGCCACGATCAGGCCCTCGGTCACGTTCTGCAGGGCCGTTTTGTTCCGGAACAGGTTGTAGTTCTGGAACACGAAGGCGGTCTTTTTGCGCAGCCGGGCAATATCGGCCCGGGAGATGCCGCCAAGGTCGAAGCGCTCCCCGTCAAAGACCAGGGTGCCGCTGTCGGCTGTTTCAAGGAAGTTCAGGCAGCGCAGCAGGGTGGTCTTGCCGGAGCCGGAAGGCCCCAGAATGGCCACCACGTCGCCTTTTTCCACGGTCAGATCCACGCCGTTCAGAACGTGCAGTTCACTGACCACCCGGCGGCCGCCGCCCCTGGGGAAAGGCCCGAGATGGAAGTGGGGCTTGTCATCGTAGGTGTAAAAGGTTTTGTGGATATCTTTGATCTCTAACATTGCCATTGGAATGCCCCCTTTCTTACTGGAAGCCGTGGGCGTTCAGCTGCCGTTCCAGCAGCGCCTGCAGCTTTGTGATGACGGTGCAGAACAGCAGGTAGACCACAGCCACCTCGCAGTAGATGGGCAGGAAAATGTAGGTGCGGGCTGCCACACGCTGTCCGGCCACAAAGATCTCCGCCACCGTGATGTTGGACGCCAGCGAGGTGTCCTTGATCATGCCGATGAAGGAGTTGGACAGGGCGGGCACGGCGGTGCGCAGGGCCTGCGGCAGCACGATGCGGCGCATGATCTGCCACCAGGTCATGCCCACGCAGGCACCGGCTTCCAGCTGACCCTGGGGCACGCTTTCCAGCGCACCGCGCATGGTCTCGGCGC
>CAVDVT010000289.1:0-2845 GCA_963612415.1 bacterium
ACGCTATGTATGGTCCCTGCAACTACAAGGCTGTGAACTGGGAGACCAGCGAGGAAGCTTACACCACCGCACAGTACGAGGAGTTTGCCGCTGCATTTGACGCAGCCACCAAGGCTTAAGTTCCCCGTTTCCCCCGCCTGAAAAGGCAAAAATAAAAGTTAAGGGTTCGATAACATGTTAAAATACACGGTTAAGCGGCTGCTTCAGTCGCTTGTCACAATCTTTTTGATCGCAACGGCCGTCTTTCTGATGATGCGCTGCCTGCCGACGGACTACTACTTCACTGAGGAACAGCTCATGAAGTTTACCGACCAGCAGAAGACCGCAGCTCTGGAAGCAGCCGGCCTGACCGACCCCATCCCCACCCAGCTGGTCAAGTTCTACAACAGCCTGCTGCATCTGGATTTCGGCACTTCCCGCCGCATCCAGAACGGTGCGCCGGTGGTCAAGGTCATTGGCAAAAAGTTCGGCGTCTCCATGCGTCTGGGCCTGATCGCATCCGGCATCTCTCTGGTGGTGGGTGTGCTGATGGGCATTCTGCAGGCGGCGTTCAAAGACAAAGTCTTCGACTGGATCGGCACGGCTTATACCGTGTTCGTCAACGCGGTGCCCTCGCTGGTGTCGTATTCGCTGGTTCTGGTGCTTGGTTCCAAGTACCTGGGCTTCCCCACGCTGTACTCCACCCGTAATGTGGGCCCGTCCAGCGTGCTGCCCATCACCTGCCTGTCGCTGGCATCCATTGCAGGCTACGCCCTGTGGACCCGCCGCTACATGGTGGATGAGTTGACCCGCGATTATATCAAGCTGGCCCGCGTGAAAGGCCTGAGTTCCCGCGAGATCATGTTCAAGCATGTTCTGCGCAACGCCATGGTCCCCATGGTGCAGTATATCCCCCAGTCCATCCTGCTGACGGTCGGCGGCTCCCTGCTGATGGAGCGGTTCTTCTCCGTTCCCGGCATGGGCCCCCTGCTGACCGATGCCATCCAGCGCTATGACCTGAACGTTGTGCAGACGCTGGTCATCCTGTACGCTGTGCTGGGCATTGTGGGCGTATTCCTGGGCGATGTCCTGATGATGGTGGTTGACCCCCGTATTACTCTGACCGGAAAGGAGGAGGCTCGCTGATGGCAAAAGCATCGGATTTTGAGGGCAAGAAGCCCGAAGAACTGTTCTACTTTGTGGATTATTCCCCGGAAGAAGCTGAGCGCATCGGCTACTCCAACTATTCCTACTGGGGTTCTGTCATCCAGAACTTCCTCAAGCAGAAGGTCGCTGTGTTCTGCCTGTTTCTGTTCCTTGCACTGGTGGTGTTCTCCTTCATTGCACTGGGCATTGGCAAGTATGACTACACTTCCCTGATCTCCGACTCCAGCAAGGCCTTTATCCGCCCCAACGGCGAATACTGGTTCGGCACCGACAACCTGGGCCGTGACTACTGGTGCCAGGTGTGGTACGCCACCCAGGTGTCCATCCGTCTGGCCCTGGTGGTTGCCGTGGGCGAGAGCATCGTGGGCGTGATCTTTGGTCTGATCTGGGGCTACGTGCGCAGCCTGGACCGCTTCTTCACGGAGCTGTACAACCTGATCGACAACGTGCCCTATATCATCTATATGACCCTGATCGCCCTGATGGTGGGCCAGAGCTTCTGGATCATGGCAATTTCCATGATCGCCATCAACTGGCTATCCATGGCACGCCGTGTCCGCAACATGGTGTTCATGTTCCGTGACCGCGAGTACAACCTCGCTTCCCGGTGCCTGGGCACCCCGCTGTGGCGTGTTCTGACCAAGAACATCCTGCCGTATCTGGTTTCCGTTATCATCCTGCGCATGGCTCTGTCCATCCCGGGCACCATCAACCTGGAGTCCACCCTGTCTTACCTGGGTCTGGGCCTGGGCATCGATACCCCGTCGCTGGGCCTGATCCTGAGCAAGGTGCGCGGCTTCTTCCTGGATTACCCGTACCTGCTGGTCTTCCCTGCATCCATCGTGTCCATTATTTCGATCTCGTTCTATATCATGGGCAATGCTTTGTCGGATGCGGCTGACCCGCGCAACCACGTTTGATTTAGATGGGAGAGAGAAACGTAAATGGATAGACAACCGATTATCTCTGCCAAAGACGTGGAGATCACTTTTAGCCTGCGCGGTCGGAAGCTGAACGCCATCCGCAAATGCTCGCTGGACCTGTACGAGGGCGAGACCCTTGCCATTGTGGGTGAGTCCGGCTCGGGCAAGTCCGTATTCACCAAGACCTTTGTGGGCATGCTGGATACCAACGGTAAGATCACCGGCGGTTCCATCCTGTACGAGGGCCGCGACATGACCAAGTTTACCGAAAAGGACTGGCTTGGCGTCCGCGGCAAGAAGATCGCCATGGTCATGCAGGACCCCATGACCAGCCTGAACCCGCTGAAGAAGATCGGCAAGCAGATCCAGGAGAGCATTGAGCATCACCAGGGTCTGAAGGGTGAGGAAGCCAAGAAGGCTGCCATTGAGATGCTGGCCAAGGTCGGCATCCCTGACCCCGAGCGCCGGTACAACCAGTATCCCCACGAGTTCTCCGGCGGTATGCGTCAGCGCGTGGTCATTGCCATTGCTGCTGCCTGCCGTCCGCAGATCCTGATCTGCGACGAGCCCACCACGGCTCTGGATGTGACCATTCAGGCACAGATCCTGCAGCTGATCCGCGACCTGCAGAAGGAGCTGGGCATGTCCGTTATCTACATCACCCATGACCTGGGCGTTGTGGCAAACGTGGCAGACCGCGTGGCCGTGATGTACGCGGGCCAGATCGTGGAGTACGGCACCGTAGAGGAGATCTTCTACGACGCCTGGCATCCCTA
>CAVDVT010000290.1:0-2845 GCA_963612415.1 bacterium
CCGAAACACCTGCACCGGGGAAGGTGATCTTACTGGTGGAAGTGAACATGAACACGCGATCCTGCGTACCGTACTTCTTGCACTCGTTCAGCAGGACCGGAGTCTCAATGATCTCGTCGGTCAGGTGATGGACGATGTATGCCTCATCCCAGAAGATCTTGAAATCCGGGGCAGCGGTCTTCATCTTTGCAAAGCGCTCAATGGTTTCGTCGCTGTACGTATAGCCATCGGGGTTGGAATACTGGGGCACACACCAGATGCCCTTGATGGTATCATCCTCGGCGACCAGCTTCTCCACAATGTCCATATCCGGGCCGTTCGGCGTCATGGGAACGCTGACCAGTTCAAAGCCATACTCCTCAGTAATGGCAAAGTGGCGGTCATAGCCGGGCACCGGGCAGAGGAACTTGCGTTTTTCCACCTGAGACCAGGGGCAGGGAGACTCCGGGAAGCCGAACACATAACCGATGTTGATCAGGTTATACATCAGCTGCAGGCTGGAGTTGCCGCCCACAAACACTTCCTGCGGCTTTACGCCAAACACTTCGGCAAACAGAACGCGGGCCTCATGCAGACCCTCCAGATCGCCATAGTTGCGGGCGTCGGTGCCGGCGTCGGTGGTGTAGTCGTTCATCTGGAGCAGACCCATAGCCAGATCCATCTGGTGAGGGCCGGGCTTGCCGCGGGCCATATTCAATTTCAGGTTCATGGCCTGGAACTTTTTGTACTGTTCCTCCAGAGCAGCCTTTTCGGCAGCCAGCTGGTCACGGTCCATTTCAAAGTAATTTGCCATTGAAAACACACTCCTTTATCGTACTTCCAGTTTCCCACAAGATCGGAATGCCAGGTGTTTTTGGGGTTCCTGCCAGGGAGTGCCCCTGCCCGGTCATCCAGACTTTAATATTATAGCGCAGAATGGAGCGCGAAACAAGCAAATCTCAAAAAAAGCCCTGTCAAAAGCCAAAGCTTTCAACAGGGCCTCTCCCCTGCTGCCTGCGGGTTCCCGCATCAGCTCAGGGAAACTTGATTCTTATACCGTTTGCGTACCGCACCGTATTCCAGATGCGCCTCGCCGCCTTCCACGGTATCCTCGTCGATGGTAACGCGGATAATGGTAGCATCGTTGGGCACATCGTACATGATGGGCAGCAGAATGCTTTCCATCACGCTGCGCAGGCCGCGGGCACCGGTCTTGCGCTCAATGGTCTTGCGGGCAATGGCGTGAAGCGCTTCGTCCGTAAACTCCAGTTCCACGCTGTCCATGCTCAGCAGCTCCTTGTACTGCTTGACCAGGCTGTTGCGGGGCTCTTTCAGCACGCGCACCAGTGCATCCTCGTCCAGATCATCCAGCACGGTGATGACCGGCAGACGGCCGATCAGTTCCGGGATCAGGCCGAACTTGACCAGATCGTGGGGCTCCACCTTGCGCAGCAATGCGCGCTGGGCGTCGTCGGAGTTGTCTTTCAGGCTGCTGCCAAAGCCAAGAGCCGACTTGTCGGTGCGGCGCAGGATGTATTTATCCAGGCCATCAAAGGCACCGCCACAGATAAACAGGATGTTGGTGGTGTCGATCTGGATGAATTCCTGCTGCGGATGCTTCCGGCCGCCCTGCGGCGGCACATTGCTCACAGTACCTTCCAAGATCTTCAGCAGTGCCTGCTGAACGCCCTCACCGCCCACATCGCGGGTGATGGAGGGGTTCTCGCTCTTGCGGGTGATCTTGTCGATCTCATCAATGTAGATGATGCCGATCTGCGCCTTCTGCACGTCAAAATCCGCTGCCTGGATCAGCTTGAGCAGGATGTTCTCCACGTCCTCGCCCACATAACCGGCCTCGGTCAGGGTGGTGGCGTCCGCAATGGCGAACGGAACACCCAGCATCTTTGCCAGTGTCTGTGCCAGCAGGGTCTTGCCGACACCGGAAGGGCCAAGCAGCAGGACATTGGATTTCTGCAGTTCCACATCGGAACCCTTGCCGCTCAGGATGCGCTTGTAGTGGTTATAAACGGAGACAGCCAGCACACGCTTGGCTTCATCCTGTCCGATCACATACTGATCCAGACCTTCCTTGATCTCGGCCGGAGTCATGATGTTGACGTCCAGGCCATCTGCCGCCTGCATCCGGGCATGGCTTGCGCCGCCGCGGGTCGGGCGGCCATTTGCCCCCGGATGCTCCGGCTTGTCCGAGAGCAGGTCATGGCACAGGCCGATGCACTCACTGCAAATGTTGACACCGGGGCCGATGATCATCCGTTCCACTTCGTCCTGGTGCTTGCCGCAAAAGCTGCACACCAGATCTTTTTCATTTTTATCTCTGCCGGAATTGTTGTTTGCCATAGCCGTTTTTCCTTATTCTGGGTCTTCTGGCGCAGGGCTTTTTTCCCGGCGCCGATTGGTTTCAGCGATCCCTCAGCGGTGGGCAATGACCTCGTCGATCAGGCCATACTCCTTGGCTGCCTGAGCAGACAGATAGTTGTCGCGCTCCGTATCCAGCTGGATCTTTTCCAGCGGCTGGCCGGTGTACTCACTGAGCATCCGGTTCATCTTGTCACGGATATACACCATGTGTTCTGCATGGATCTTGATATCCGTGGTCTGGCCGGAAAGGCCACCGCCCTGGCCGCCTGCGATCAGGGGCTGATGGATCATGATCTCTGCGTTGGGCAGAGCAAAGCGCTTGCCCCTGGTGCCGCTTGCCAGCAGGAAAGCACCCATGGAAGCTGCCATGCCCATGCAGATGGTGGAGACATCGCACTTGATATACTGCATGGTATCATGGATGGCCATGCCAGCGCTGATGGAACCACCGGGGCTGTTGATATACAGGCTGATATCCTTGTCCGGG
>CAVDVT010000291.1:0-2836 GCA_963612415.1 bacterium
GGCTGACTATGTTGCGGCCAGCGCCTTTTCTATTTGTAGTATAGTCAATTTTTCATGGTTTGTCAATCTCTCTGACGTCAATCGATCTCATGTTTTTTGCAGAACCACTTACTGGCCAGATACATTCCCACCCAGATGAGGATGGCAAGGATGAGATAGAAGGGGTTCTTCATGGCGGACACCAGCGACTGGCCAAACAGGGCCATCATGGCCACCATAAGCCCCTTGCCCAGCAGCATGGAAACAAGGTAACGCTTTTCGTCAAAGTCTGAGATGCCAAAGGCAAAGTGCATAAAGGACGAGGGCGTGAAGGGCAGCACCGACAGCATGAACAGGGAGGCCGTGTCAAACCGGCTGACCCAGCGCTCCGCCTTCTGGAGCCGGGCCGAGCGGCTGGCAAATTTCCAGAAAAAGCGCTTGACGATCCGCCGCCAGAACAAAAACATGATGGTTCCGCCCAGCATCACGCCGATCCAGCTGTACACAAAGCCCAGAAAGCCCCCGTGGGCCGCCACGTTCAGTGCCACAATGGCAATGAGAGGCAGCGGCGGAAAAAACGATTCCACCATGGCAAGAGTGATGGGCGCAACGGGCCCCAGCCCGCCAAACCCTTCCAGTAAAGCCTCCCAGAACTCCAGCGTTCCCAGCTGGTGGAGCCATCCGATGACTGTGTGCTGCATCCTGTATTCCTTCCCTCTTGTTTCCCATAGTATACCCGGTTTTTATGAAAGGCCCGTGAACAAATTCCGAGCTTTTTTGCGGTTCTGCTATTAAAACGGGATGGCCGGGCGGTTTCCTGCACGGCGGAGGAACTTTTTATGCTTTTTCGGCGGCAGCCTTTTCTGCGCGGGCCTTCATCCGCTCGATCTGCTGGGCGCGCATCCGCTCCCACCGGGCAAGGCTCTCGCTGTCCGGGATCTGGGTGCAGCGGGCAAAACTCCAGTGGAGCCCGTCGCGCCGGGCCAACTTATAGCGCTGGAACACGCCGTTTCCGGCCTCGCTTCCGGTGCCGGAGCAATGGGGGCAGCGAGCAAGGGTGTACCAGCCGCTGCTGCCCTTTTTGAGCCAGATGTCGTCCGGGGTCAGCGCCGTGCCGCACACCGGGCAGGCCGCTGTGCTGATCCGGGGGTCATTGCGCCAGGTGGTCTGGTCCACATAGCCCCGGAACACCCGGAAGTCCCGGTAATCGCCGGGGCCGGGGCAGAGGCTGGCCCGCAGGGCCTCGTCCTCAGTGGGGTAGGCGGCAAGGCCCGCCCGCAGATCCAGCTTGCGGCAGACATCGGCCGTGTAAAGGGTATCGGACAGTGCATCGTGGAACTGCCGCTCCATGGGGATGCCCAGCCGGGTGACCACGCTTTCCAGCGTCATGCCCTCGCCCTCCCTGCGGGGATGCTCCCGCAGAAAGACCTGCTGCAGGTCGTACCACTGGGTGGGGCGGCTCTCGTCCAGATTGCACAGGAACAGGTTCTGCTTCAGGACAGGCACATCGTCCATGCCCCACTCAGCAAACACGGCGTCCGGGCCGCACCACTGCATGAACCGGCGCAGGCCCTGCACAATGGGGTCGCCATTGTCCAGATCCTCCTGGGTCAGGCCGGTGACCTTGGCAATGTGGTGCTGCAGCTTGCGGAAGATGCGGGGGCGCAGGTGGATGGAGAAGGTGTCCAGCACATTGGCGTCCTCGTCGATCTTCACGGCGCCGATCTCGATGATCTCGCCCCGGAAGGTCTGCTGCACCCCATGATAATTAAAGGTATACGGCTGGTAGCCGATATTCCATTCCAGATCAAATAAAACCAGATTGCGCGGCATGGTCAGTTGTGTTCCTCTCCGTTCAAAATAAACTTTTCAATGGCTTCTGCCACACCATCGTGGTTGTTGTCGGCAGTGGTCACATAATCGGCCACTGCCTTTACAGCGTCCTCGGCATTCTGCATGGCCACGCCCACCCCGGCAAAGGCAAGCATGGAGCGGTCATTCAGGCCGTCGCCGCAGGCCATCAGGTTTGCGCGGGTCAGGCCCCGGCGCTCCAGCAGGGCGGCAAGGCTCTTGTCCTTTGCCACGCCCAGCGGCACCGCCTCAATGAAGAAGGGGCTGGAGGGGTACAGGTCGATCCGGCCCGCAAACTGTGCCCGGCCTGCCTCACACACGGCGTCGCGGCGGGTGGGGTCCAGGGTGATGAGCATCTTGGAAATGGGGTAATCCACATAGGCGGGCAGGCTGTCCACCCCCTTGATGGGCAGCTTGCAGGTAAAGCACTCTTTCAGGGCCCACGGGTCATCCGGGTGTTCGGTCACAACGCCCTGCTGATCGTAGGTGATAATGGCAACGTTCTGCTCTGCCGCAAAGGCACACAGCTCCGGGATATACTCCGCGCCCAGCTGCACCTGATACAGGGTCTCGCCGGTGCCGCAGTCTACGATCTTGCCGCCGTTGTAGGCCAGGATGCAGCCGCCTTTTTTGTCCAGCCCCAGCTCCCTTGCCAGCGGCGTGATGCCTGCCGTGGGGCGGCCGGAGGCCAGCACGATGGTAACGCCCTGTGCGGCGGCAGCGTCCAGCGCCGCACGGGTGCGGGGGGTAACGATCTTTTCATCGTTGGTCAGGGTGCCGTCCAGATCCAGCGCCAGCACCCGGATATTCGATTCTGCCATGGTTTTTATTCCTCATTTTCAGGCGGAGCGTTCCCCGCCGGACATTTTATTACTTACCCACCTATTTTACAATGGATTGGCCTATCTGTAAAGCGTGGGTTTCACTCAGGACGTGTCTAGCGTCGGCAAGTCTCCCCGCAAGTGATTCGGGCCATTCCATCGCCCGCCCTACTGCCTGCGGCAGC
>CAVDVT010000292.1:0-2819 GCA_963612415.1 bacterium
GGCATAGCCTGCATGGCCCGCCGCTTCCAGCCGCAGGCCCAGCCCGTTGGGGCCGTCCGGTTCTGTGTAGGTCACTTTGATCATTTCATCGCTCCTTTCAGGTTCTTTGCCAGTGCTTTTGTACTCAGGTTTTCCTCTGCCCCGCTCAATTTTTGCTGGAAACCGGCCAGCTGCATCTGGGCGGTGTTCAGCTTCTGGGCCAGGGTGCCGTTCTGCCGCACCCGCTGGCGCACCTTTTCAATGCCCTCAAAGTCCATCATCTCCAGAGCCGTCAGCGCCGCGTCTGCGTTCTGCGGGGCAAAAAAGCCCAGCTGGTAGCACTCCTTGGCTGTCTCATTCTGGGAAAGGCGGCTGAAGGTAGATCTCTTTTCCGCGCTGACCACGATATCAAACACCGGCTCCCGGCTGCCCAGTTCCACACCGCCCACCCGCTCTGCCGGGCGGGGCCGCAGAGCTGCACCGGAAAAGGGCACAAACTCCCGGCCGCCTGTGGGGCCCGTGATCCGGAACACCCGCTCCTCGTCGTAGAACTGCCGCATCAGGTCGATGATGAGGTAGCACTCCTTTGCAAAGGCCCGGTAGGCACTCTTGAGCATATCGCGGCTGAGCTTGGAGCCCGCCTCCTGCAGTGCCGCAATGGCCGAAGCCGCCGTCACGCCGCCCGCTGTGCCGCCCTGAGTCATATCCCGGTTTCCGCTGATCTCCTTCAGCTCCTCGATCCGGCTGTTGCGGTAGCTCAGGCTGTTGCCCTGCAGCCCTGCCGTCTGTAAGGGGCGGAAGCTTTCGTCCCCCAGCCGCCCGGCCACATGCACGATATCCCGGGAAAGATCCGCCAGTTCCTCCTCGTTCACCCCCGCCGTGTCGCTCAGGACATACCGCTGTTTCGACGCCATCAGCACGTTCTCATCCATGGCGTGGTTCATCTTGTCAATGGCAGTCTGGCACTCCTTCATCACGTCGATGTACCCAAAGCCCGCCGGGCTGTCCTCCTCCATGAACAGCGGGTCGAACACGAACGGATACCGGCCATGGTCGTAGAATCCCCGTGCCGCCAGCGCCGGGTCATTCTCGCTGGCATACAGCACAACGCCGTTGCAGAACTTGCAGTAGTGGAGCAGGACACGGCCGTTTTCATCCGGCTTTTTGTAGTACCAGTCCACCACCACGCTCTTTTCGGTGGTGTCCAGCCCGCCGTCATGGATGAAGCGGGGCACATCCAGCACACTGGCGCTGTGGCCCTTGAGCTGGGGCCAGCGGGCTTCCAGCTGCTGGGTGTTCTCCATGCTCAGCGAGAAAAAGTGGGGTGATGCCTGGATATCATCCACACCGGGCTCCCAATAGAGCATCAGCAGGTTCATGGGCCGGATGGCGATCTCACCCACGCCGCCCCGGGCCTCCGGGTCCCAGAAAACGCCCTTGACGCCGGTGCCCTGCTTGAGCTTGCGCCACCAGGTGTCGCTGTACACCTGCTCGTAGTCGGCCTGTTCCAGCACCACCGGCAGGATGCTGGAAAGCACCTGCGCCGTCTGCTCGTCGTCTGCCGCCCGGGGCAGCACATTGGGGGCCGGGTAGTTGTCCATGGCGTCGGCGTGCTTGTTGGCAATGCTGTTGAACAGCCACCCGCTGGAAGGCTGGGGCTTGCCCTCCATCATGGGGTTCTGGTAGTTCTTCCAGTGCCCCATCCGGAACCACAGCTCGTTGTCCACCAGCCGCTTGTCCAGCGCGGCTTTGCCCGCCTTGTACTTCTGCAGAATGGCAGCTGCCTGCGCCACTTCCTCCGCCCCGATGGGGGGCTTTTCATCCAGAATATTCAAATTTTCACTCCTTCCTGCTAAATCCTATAAAACCTTGCCTGCCGATGCAGCTCCAGCGGGTCATCCCCCACCGGCGGGCGCACCGCCTGCCGGGGCGGCGAGAGCGGATTTTCCATCAGTACATAGCGGCACTCGTCGTAAATGTGATCCTCCTGCCGGGTGTCGATGTCCTCCACATTGCTCTCGTCGTAAACCAGATTCGGCAGGGTGCGGATGAAATGCCTGCAGGTGTTGAATACCTGAAACATCGGTCTTCCCTCTCCGTCAAACGCCAGCCGGTAGTGGAACTGCATCTTGCCCGCAAGCCGGGTATGGTCGCCCGGCATCCAGTGCAGGAAATTCGGGCTGCGTTCCATCATAGCCGCAATGCTCTCGCCCCGGCTCTCGTCAAAAATGGCGGGGTCTGCCACACCCAGAATGGTGCGTCCCCGCAGCAGCGGGTCGTTCTGCTCTGCTTCCCGGATACGCCGGGCCTGCTCCACCGGGTCGATCCGCAGTCCCTCGTTGGGGCGGCCGGTGCAGCCGTACAGCTCCTTGATCCGGTAAAGCCTGCCCTCCTCATCCGCCGCGTACCACCCCACCGAGAACGGCTTCGAGAAGCCGAAATCGTAGCCCCTGTAAATTTTCCAGTGGTTCGGGATGGAAAAGGGTGCAATGACATGGGTCCACCGCTGATCCTGATAGTGGGCCGGGTCGTTCCGCCATTCGGTAAACACCTGCCCGGAGAAGCTGTCCCAGCTGCCGTAGAGCAGGGCCTGCTTTTCCGCTTCCGGCAGGGAAGCCAGGCTTGCCAGGTAGTCCGGGTCATTTTCCAGCAGGGCGGGGTTGTCAAAAATGCTGGACGGGATAAACACCCGCGCCCGCTCCACCGTCCGCTCGGTGCCGTCCGGCATCCGCACCGGAAACTGCTCCACAATAGGGGTGCCGGGCGGGGCCGGTGTGATGAACCGTGCCTTGACCCAGCCGTGTCCCACCCCGCCGGGGTTGGTGGTGGCCCGCAGATAC
>CAVDVT010000293.1:0-2806 GCA_963612415.1 bacterium
CCTTATAGCCTGCTTCCACCAGGCCCTTGAACTCGGCCAGGATGTCGCCGGGCTTGCGGCTCTTTTCGCGGCCGCGGACGTAGGGCACGATGCAGTAGGTGCAGAAGTTGTCGCAGCCATACATGATGGGCAGCCAGGCGCGGAACTCGCTCTCGCGCCGGATGGGGATGTTCTCCACGATCACCGGGCGCTGGGCCGGCTCCATCAGCACACGCTTGTGCTTCTGCAGCTTCTGAGCAATGAGCTGAGGCAGCGTATCAATGCCATCCACGCCAAAGACCAGATCCACATAGGGGTAGCTCTTGCGCAGTTTTTCCACCACATGCTTCTGGTTGGCCATGCAGCCACACAGACCGATCATCAGACCAGGCTTCTTTTCCTTCAGCCCTTTCAGGGCACCCACATTGCCAAAAACGCGCTGTTCTGCGTGTTCACGCACCGCGCAGGTGTTGAACAGGATCAGGTCAGCGTCTTCCGGCTTATCACACAGGCCATAGCCGATGTCTACCAGAACGCCCTTGATGCGCTCACCATCGTTGACGTTCTGCTGGCAGCCGTAGCTGTGGACAAAAGCCAGCGGCGGGGTATCGTAGGCACTGCGCACCAGTTCGGCGGCAGTGTCGTTGTGTTCAAATGTAATGTACTCCAATGAAACCATCCTTCTCCACCGGGACAGCGCCCGGCAGCGAGCTTCTTGGCTCGGTATTTTTCAAAAGCTCTTTTTAGTATACCCGCTTTTCCCGCCAAGGGCAAGTGGAAAACTACAAAAATCCACTGCAGCTTACGCCTCAGCCCGCTTTTTGGCGCAGTCTTCACACAGACCGAACAGGACCACTGCGCAGTCCTGCACCAGCCCCTTCTGTTTCCGGACCAGTTTCATCACCTGTTTTTCGTCCACCTCTGCGTCCACGACATTGCCGCAGGCATTGCAGTACAGATGGCTGTGCCAGCACAGGGTATGGTCAAAGCGGTCTGCCTTGCCGGGAATGGACACCCGGCGCACCTTGCCCGCCTCCACAAGGCTGTTCAGGTTGCGGTATACCGTACCCAGCGAAAGCCCCGGGCAGGCTGGTGCCGCCTTGTCAAAAATTTCTTCAGCGGTGGGGTGGTCGCAAAGTTCCTCCACCGTTTGCAGCACAAGTTCGCGCTGTTTGGAATAACGCATTGTGATCTCTCCTTTATCCCCGTTTTTATACGTTGTTTTCGCCCTTGATCCTTGCCCAGTAGGCCCGGGTCGCCTGCTCGTTTTTGTTCTCTCCGAAGTGGTAGTATTTCACATCCTTCAGAGCATCCGGCAGATACTGCTGCTCGACCCAATGGTTCGGATAATCGTGGGCATATTTGTAGTTCTGGCCCTTTACAAGGGCATCTTCTCCATCGTAGTGCTTGTTCTGCAGCTGCCGCGGGATGGGCCCGCTGCGCCCGGCCTGCACATCTGCAATGGCCGCATTGATAGCATCATGCGCGCTGTTGGATTTTGGGCTGGTTGCCACAAGGATCACCGCATCGGCCAGAGGCAGCCGCGCTTCGGGCAGGCCCACCATATTGGCGGCATCCACCGCCGCCTTGACAATGGGAATGATCTGCGGGTAGGCAAGGCCCACATCTTCGCAGGCGCAGACCATCAGCCGCCGGCAGGCCGAGGGCAGGTCCCCCGCTTCCAGCAGCCGGGCCAGATAATGGAGCGCTGCATCCGGATCTGACCCGCGCATGGATTTCTGGTAAGCTGAAACGATATCGTAGTGGTCATCGCCATCCCGGTCATACCGCATGGCCGTGCGGCGGGTGACCTGCTGGATCATTTCCAGTGTGATGTGTTTGCCCTCCGGCTCCGGCGCCGCCGCGGTCACCGCAAAATCCAGGCAGCCCAGCGCTTTGCGCAGGTCCCCGCCTGCACTCTCGGCAAGGTAGGCGCAGGCATCGTCATCCATCCGGATGGGCACCCCCTCCATTTCGGAGAGCTTTTTCAGGGCATTCCGCAGTCCCCGCTCCACATCCGCCGCCGTCAGCGATTTGAACTCAAACACCGTACAGCGGGAAAGCAGTGCATTATAGATGTAAAAATAGGGATTTTCCGTGGTGGAAGCGATCAGCGTTACCGTGCCGTCCTCAATGCACTCCAGAAGGCTCTGCTGCTGCTTTTTGTTGAGGTACTGGATCTCGTCCAGATACAGCAGGATGCCCCCTGCCCCGGCCAGCGTGCCAATATCCTTCAGCACCGCCTTGATGTCCCCCGTGCCGCAGGAAGTACCATTGAGCTTGTGCAGGGTCATGCCGCTGTTCTCGGCAATAATGCGGGCCACCGTGGTCTTGCCGGTGCCGGAAGGCCCGTAAAAGATCATGTTGGGGATGCGGCCACTCTCAATGGTGCGGCGGAACACCCGCCCCGGGGCCAGCAGATGCTGCTGGCCGCACACGTCCGCCAGCGTCTTCGGGCGCAGGCGCTGCGCCAGTGGTTCGTTCATCGGATGTTCCTCCCTCCGGAAACTTCTGCGACAGTTTCCTGTTTACTTTATTAGTATAACGCATTTTGAGCCAGAGAGCAAGCGTTCTTTCTGAAAATCGTTCTCAGATAGCAGGAAGAAGCATTTACAAAAAAGCCGAAACATGATATTATCATACTACATCTTACAGGAAACGAGGGGATCCGATGCGAAAAGCGGCTGCAACGGAAGATCTTTCCGCCAAAAAAGCGCTGGCCCTGCAGGTCATCGACCGGCTGAAGCAGGCTTACCCGGACGCCGGGTGTACACTGGATTATGACCACGCCTGGCAGCTGCTGGTCAGTGTCCGGCTGGCTGCACAG
>CAVDVT010000294.1:0-2794 GCA_963612415.1 bacterium
GTTGGTCACCACCGCGATCTTCGGGCTCTGGTGCATGCTGATAAGCTGGAAGCTGGACAGCTCCACCACGGCCACGTCGTCAGGCTGTACTTCCGGCAGCATGGGCAGCAGGGCTGCGCCGATGTTGCCGCCCAGATGTACCTTGCGGCCGGCAGCCTCGTAGAACTTGGAGATCAGGGTGGTGGTGGTGGTCTTGCCGTCGGAGCCGGTCACGGCCACGATCTCGCAGGGGCAGAAGTCAAAGAACAGCTCCACTTCGCTGGTGACCATGGTGCCTGCGGCCATGGCATCCTGCAGGGGCTTTTCAAAGTAGCCCACAAAGCCCGGGGTGCGCATGATGATGTCCTGCCCCTTGAAGCCGTCCAGATAGTTTTCGCCAAGGCTCAGGTCAATGCCCAGCTCCCGGATGGTGGCGGCGTAATCGCCAAAATCATCCACGCTCTTTTTCTGGTCGCACAGGGTCACATGGGCTCCCAGCTCCACAAACTCCCTGATCAGGGTCTTGTGGCTGACGCCCGCGCCGATAAAGGCGACCTTTTTTCCCTTGATAAGCTCTGCAAGCTTCTGCTGGTCTTTCTGCATAAAGTCAGAACCTCCTCTATATCCGTTTGCTTTTCGCACATTTCATTTTACACCTTTTCTGCCCAATTGGCAACGCCAAACCCGCCATTCTGCCAAATGCACCGAAATGCCATCCAAATTCACAAAAAGTTGATTGTGTTTTCCGACGCTTTCCGCTATACTTAAAATGTATTTCATTCTTGCAAGGAGCGCATTTTCTTGAAACAGACCTTTCGCCTTCTCGCAGCGGTGCTGACCGCTGTGTTTGTTTTTGCCCTGACCGGCTGCGGTTCGGGTTCCAACAGCTTTACATGGTTCGTGGATACCATCCCGGCCAACCTTGACCCGCAGGTGGCAGTCTCTGCATCGGACGTCATCGCCTGCGAGAACTTATACAGCGGCCTTGTCCGCAAAAATCCGGACGGGGAATACGAACCTGCCCTGTGTGAACGGTGGGAAAGATCTTCCAACGGCCGTACCTACACTTTCTACCTCCGTGACGGCCTGACCTACACCGCTGCAAAGGGCAATGCCACCGATTACACCATCACGGCGGAGGACTTTGTATTTGCGTTCCGGCGGATGTTCCGGGCAGAGACCAACTCCCCTTACGCCGTGGAGTTCTCAGCGCTGGAAAACAGTGCCGCCGTTCTGGCCGGGCAGATGCCGGAGACCGCACTGGGGGTCTCCGCCTCCGGCCCCCTGACGCTGGTGTTCCACCTGAGCAGCGCCGATGACAATTTCCTGGAAAAACTCACCCTGCCCGGCGCCATGCCCTGTGATGAGGAGTTCTTCAACTCCACCCGGGGCACCTACGGCCTGAGTGCCGCTTCCACCCTGTCCAGCGGCAGTTTCTACCTTTATAACTGGACAGCCAGCGGCCTGTTCCTGCGCCGCGCTGCCTCGGGCAATCAGATCGACAGCCTGCGTCTGGTGCAGAACACCAGCAGCGCCGGGCAGTCGGCCGCAGAACTTATTGCCAACGAAAAATGCTCTGCAGCGCTGGACGAGACCGGTGCTGCCACTTCCCTGCAGAGCCAGTCCTTCTCCGACACCACGTGGAGCCTGCTGTTCAACTGCAGCAGTGTATTTTCCTCCACAGAGCTACGACAGGCGCTGGCCGCTGCTGCCCGGGATGCCGCCGATCTGCCCGATGCTTCCCTTTACACCACTGCCGAGGGCCTTGTGCCGGACGGCCTGACGGTAGACGGCACCAATTACCGGGATGCTGCCGGAGATGTGACTCCCGCTGCCGTGGATGCCCGGGCGCTCTACCTTGCGGTGCGGCAGAACCTGACCACCTCCGATTTCAGCAAAGTCACCCTGATGGTCCAGGCCGGTTCCGGCATGATGCAGGCTGCCGAGGAGATCAACGGCGTGTGGCAGAAGCAGTTCTCCCTGTTCCTTTCCATTGAGGAAGTGGATGCAGAGACCTTCAGCAAGCGCCTGGCCGAGGGGGATTACACCATTGCCCTGGCCCCCATTACCGCTGAGGGCGGCAGTGTGTACAAGATGCTCAGCCAGTTCACTGCCGCAGGCGGCGGGCTGACCGGTTACGCCGACTCCCTGTACGCCACCCAGCTGCAGGCCAGCGCGCAGACCACCGGTGCTTCCCGCTGCCGCCTGCTGGCCGACTGTGAGCGCCAGCTGCTCAGCGATGCCGTGGTGGTTCCCCTGTTTGCCCAGCAGAAGCGGCTTCTGATCGCCGACGGCATCCACGGACTGGTCTTTGACCCCTTCCGCCCGGTGCTGGATCTGACCTATACCACAAAAGAATAAGGGCCTGCATAATCTGCTGCCCGTCTGCCGATACTCCCTTTGCCACAAAGCGAAGGGAGTTTTTTGATGAACGAAGTCATGTTTTGTTTTCAATGCGAGCAGGCCGCCAACTGCACAGCCTGTACCGGAAATGCAGGGGTCTGCGGCAAATCTGCCGCCACCGCCGCCGCACAGGACCGGCTGACCGGTGCGCTGATCTCCTATGCCGGGCAGCTCATCGGCGAGGGACGCGGCCCGGCCCCGGAGCAGGCCATGCTGCTGATGCAGGGGCTGTTTACTACTATCACCAATGTCAATTTTGACGCTGCTGCGGTGGACGCGCTGACTGAGAAGGTCCACGCCGCCTGCCCCGGCATGGCAGCCGACTATGAGATGCAGCAGCTCTGGCAGGAGCCGGACGCCGATGTGCGCAGCCTGAAAAGCTTTGTGCTGTTCAGCCTGCGGGGTATGGCAG
>CAVDVT010000295.1:0-2789 GCA_963612415.1 bacterium
GACCTTGACGAATGAGGACACCACCGCCAACCTGATGACCATTGCCGGCAACTCCGCCTCCCACGGCTGGGGAACTGCAGGCAAAAATGGCGCACAGGTAGAGTTCACGGCCGACAACCAGACCCTGACCGGTGCCATCACCGTGGATACCATTTCCACCCTGAACATGACCCTGACCAATGGTTCCACCTTTACCGGTACCATCAACATTGTGGACAACGCTGACGGCGGCACCGCCGTGGACGACAATGCGGTGGTCACCATTGAAAAGGGCTGCACCTGGACTCTGACCGGTGACTGCACCCTTACCAGCCTGACCAACAACGGCACCATCAACTTCAACGGCCACACCATCACCCTGGCCGATGGCACGGTGCTGAAATAACCATACACGCAAAAGGAGCGATGCAGCGTTTGCTGCATCGCTCCTTTTTATTGTATTTTAGTAGTTCAGGCCGAAACCGCTGCGGTAGTAGTTGCCGTCCGCGTCACAGTAGGCGTAGCTGCCGCCCTTGACCTTTGCCAGAACGGCGGGATCGATGTACTGATCTTTGTCGTAACCGGGCACATCGTTGGGGGATGCGCAGATCTCGCGCACCACACCGTCGATCTCCTGCTCGGTAATGGCAATGACCGCCGGGTCAGAGACCATGGTCAGGCTCAGCTTGCCGGTGGGGGCGTAGTCGCCGCTGATGACATCCACCTGTGCATTCAGGGCGTTGTTCAGGGCCACGGTGCTGACGGTGTACTGGATGGTCAGAGCATCGCAGTAGGGCTCCAGCTTGTCCAGCAGCCAGGGGTTGCAGACCACGCAAGTGCCAACGACTTTGCCGCCGCGGGCGTGGATGGCATCGGCCAGGGTCTTGATCTTCTCCACGTCCTTCAGAGTAACGACAGTGACCTTATTGCCGGTCTTTTTCTGGCTCTTGTTGCGCTCGCGCTCGTCGGTGACGATCTCGCCCATCTCGATGACGGGCATTGCATACTGGTTGAACACCATACCATTGCTGATGGGCCAGACGTGCAGATACAACACATCGGCTTCCTCGGGGGTGGCGACCACGGTGTAGCCCTTCTTTTCAAAGGCCTCAGTCAGGGTCTTGCGCAGGGCAGCATCCGCATCGGCCGCACCCAGGCCGGCGCCCATGGCCTGTGCCATTTTGGCAAAGCCGGAATCCTGGCCCTTGAAGGTGACGATGCAGATCTTCTGGCTCTTTGCCAGCGGCAGGACCTTGCCGTGGTTCTTCACGAGAACGACGGCCTTCTGGTTGGCTTCATAGGCCTTCTTCTTGGCACCCTCGAAGTTGTCCTTGCGGGCCTGATCGGCCTTGTCGGGATCCAGGTAGGGGTTGTCCACACGCTGGGTGCGGAACAGGCTCAGCAGACGGTTGTAGCTGGCACGGTCCAGATCTGCCTTGGGCAGCAGGCCGTCTTCCACGGCCTTGATGATGTTCTCGGGGTCGGTGTTGCCGCCGATGACATCGGTACCGGCGGAGATGGCCTTGGCGTAGCGCTCCGGCTCGGTGAGGTTCTCCACACCATAGATCTGCACGGTGGTGATGCCGGAGTCGGAGTTGACGTAGCCGTCAAAGCCCATCTGGTTCCGGGCCAGATCGGTGATCAGCTGCTTGCTGTAAGCGGAAGGCACTTCCTCGTCGCTGGTCAGCTTGCCCTGATAGGTCTGGGGCACGGCGCGGCCATCGGTGGCAATGCGGGAATAGTCGGGCATGATGGACGAAACCTTGTGGTCAAATGCACGCTGGAACGGGGGCAGGTGGTACTTTTCCATGGAGCCGGGGGTGCGGTAAATGCGCCACTGGCCGATGGGCACATGGGGCTCGAAACCATTTTCCGAAGGAGCATCACCCGGGAAATGCTTGATGGTCAGGACCACGGAACCTTCGTTCAGACCATCGTCGCCGTTCTGGTAGCCCTTGACCAGCGCTTCGGCAATGTCGCTGGTGACGTCGGTGCGCTCGCCGTAGGTACCGTGGATACGGGGCCAGCGGGGATCAGAGGTCACGTCCACCTGAGGGCCGTACATGATGTTCAGGCCCTCGGCCTTCATCATCTTGCGGTCGGTGTCGGCCATCTCATAGACGAAATCCGTGTTGCCGTCGCCCAGAACTGCGGCACCAATGCCCAGAGAGTCCGGGTAGCCGATGTTGATGGGGTTGGTGTGCAGGGAGTACGGAATGGCAACACCGCCCTTGCAGGCCTCGTATTCCAGCATCTGGGTGCCTGCGTTGTGGTACAGGGCCACCATGCCGGCCTCACAGCGCATATCACCGCGGTAAACACCGGCCGTGATGTGCTTGTCCAGCACATGGCTGTCGTTGATGCTCAGGGTCATGCCGGGCAGCGGGCCGGGCATGGGCTTTTCAGCGGGGTCATAGTGCTTATAGATCTTGCCCAGTTCCAGCTTGCCGTTGGCATCGGTGGCCTCGGCGCGGGTGGGCACCACGGGGGTGTTGAACAGAGTGTTCAGCACAAGGCCCGCCTGCTGATCCAGACGCAGGTGCTTCACCATATCTTCGGCGCGCTGCTCGGGAGTCAGCCGCCAGTCCTTATAAGGGGTCAGTTCCCCGCTGTTGTCCATATCCTTGAAGTACAGACCATCCTTGACGATAACGCCGCAGGTGGTCACGCCAATGTCGGGGCCGTTCTCGTTGTGGAACACCACCGGTTCCAGATACTGGTCGGTAATGCTGTCCCCTTCTTCCAGAGCATAGGGAGCGGGGATGACGCCCTCTTTGGTGTCTGCCCACTGGGCAGCGCTGGTATAGCGA
>CAVDVT010000296.1:0-2771 GCA_963612415.1 bacterium
GACTACGGCTCCCGGGAGATGGGCAACCACGACGGGATGCGCAGGGGCTTTGCCGAGATGTGCAGCAAGATCATGACCAGGGGCATCCACCTGACGGCCCGTCTGGTGCCCGGCGGCACCCACAGCGAGGCCAGCTGGGAAAAGCAGCTGCCCTTTGTGTTCCATACGCTGATGTATGAGTTGGACTAAACCTCTCCGTCATCGCTGACGCGATGCCACCTCCCCTGATAGGGGAGGCAGGACAGCAGAAGCGTGAACTTGGCTCCCCTGCCAGGGGAGCTGTCGCCGAAGGCGGCTGAGAGGTTTTGATAGAGGAGGGAAATCATATGGAAATGCAGTATTTCAAGGATTACAGCCCCGCACTGGGCCGGGAGATGGAGTGCAAGCTCTACGGCCACGCAGGCCGCCCGATGCTGTTCATCCCCTGTCAGGATGGCCGGTTCTTCGACTTTGAGGACTTCCACATGGCTGATACGCTGGCTCCGTGGATCGAGTCCGGGCAGATCATGGTGCTGTCCATTGATACCATGGACAAGGAGACCTGGTCGGACACCAGCGCCGACCCCTACTGGCGCATCCGCCGCTATGAGCAGTGGCTCCGCTACATTGTGGACGAGGCCGTGCCCAAGCTGCGCTATCTTTCCAAGGAGCGCAACGGCTGGGACGATCTGCCCGGCGTCATCGCCTTCGGGTGCAGTCTGGGCGCCACCCATGCGGTCAACCTGTATCTGCGCCGGCCGGACATCTTCTGCGGCTGTCTGGCCCTCAGCGGCATCTACACTGCCCACTATGGCTTTGGCGACTACATGGACGAGCTGGTCTACCAGAACTCTCCGGTGGACTATATGGCCAACTTCCCCACCGACCACCCCTATATGGAACTTTTCCGGAACCAGAAAGCGGTGATCTGCTGCGGTCAGGGTGACTGGGAACAGCCGGACACCACCTGGTATCTCAAGCGCATCTTTGAGGCCAAGGGCATCCCGGTCTGGGTAGACCTGTGGGGCCACGATGTCAAGCACGATTGGGACTGGTGGTATAAGCAGGTCGTGTATTATATGCCATACGTGTTAGGTTAAGGCGGATACTCTGTCCAACCTCTCAGCCTTCGCTGACGCTCGGCAGCTCCCCTACTAGGGGAGCTGGCATCAAGCGAAGCGCAGATGACTGAGAGGTTGTACAAAGACGGGCCTTAAAGAGTATGAAAAAGTTGAAAATTTCAAACGAGGAATCAAAAAACCATGAGCAACTTTATTTTTATCTCCCCCAACTTCCCCACCAACTACTGGCAGTTCTGCCGGGAGCTGAAGAACAACGGCATGAATGTGCTGGGCATCGGCGACCAGCCCTACGATGAGCTGAAGCCGGAGTTGAAGGACAGCCTGAACGAATACTACAAGGTGGGCAGTCTGGAAAATTACGACGAGGTCTACCGTGCGGTGGCCTTCTTCACCTTCAAGTATGGCCGCATCGACTGGCTGGAGTCCAACAACGAATACTGGCTGGAGCGGGATGCTGCCCTGCGCACCGACTTCAACATCCAGTCCGGCTTCCAGACTGCGGATATGCCCCGCATCAAGTACAAGAGCAAGATGAAGGAGTATTACCAGAAGGCTGGCATTGCAACCGCCCGCTACCACATGGTGGACGACTTTGAGGGCTGCAAAACCTTCATCGACGAGGTGGGCTACCCTGTGGTGGTCAAGCCCGACAACGGCGTGGGCGCTTCCGATACCCACAAGCTGTCCGACGATGCGGAGCTGAAGAAGTTCCTGACCTACAAGGCTGCCCACCATCCGGATGTCTCTTACATCATGGAGGAGTTCGTCCACGCCGAGGTCAACAGCTACGATGCCATCATCGACAGCCACGGCAACCCCATCTTTGAGGCAGGCAATGTGAGCCCCGTGTCCATCATGGACATCGTGAACGACAACGACAACTCCATTTACTACATCATCAAAGACCTGCCCGAGGACACCCGCGCCGCAGGCCGCGCCGCCGTCAGGAGCTTTGGCGTCAAGAGCCGCTTTGTCCACTTTGAGTTCTTCCGCATGACCGAGGATCAGGCCAGCATGGGCAAAAAGGGCCAGATCGTGGCGCTGGAAGTGAATATGCGCCCCTGCGGCGGCTTTACCCCCGATATGATCAACTTTGCACGCTCCACCAACGTGTACAAGATCTGGGCCGATATGATCGCCTTTGGCGGCACCGATATGCCGGTGGGCGAACACTTCTACTGCCCCTTTGCAGGCCGCCGCGACGGCAAGAACTTTGTGTACAGCCATGAGCAGATCATGCAGAAGTACCAGAAGAATATGCGGATGGTGGACCGCATCCCCGACGCCCTGTCCGGCGCCATGGGCAACCAGATGTACGTTGCCACCTTCTCCACCCGTGAGGAGATGGAGCAGTTCTATTCCGACGTGCTGGCGGTGAACGACCCCGTGAACGCCAAGGTGCAGAAAGAACTGACCGAAGTGCTGGCTCTGGGCGAGCCTGCCGCCCCTGCGGAAACGCCCGCTGCCCCGGCTGCGGCAAAGCCTGCTTCCCGCAGAAAGAAAAAGTAATACCCTGTGGCTAAGAAAGTCCCCGGAAGAATGCGGAAAACGCTTCTTCCGGGGCTTTTTTATGCCCGAAAATCGTGATTCTGCTTGAAATTTTGATCCGATTTTTGGAGAAACGACGAATCTTGAAAAACACTTGACGAACCAATAGGGGGGGGGTAAAATAAGCGTAACAACAGAATGCGTTGGGGTATTCTGTAAAAA
>CAVDVT010000297.1:0-2771 GCA_963612415.1 bacterium
ACGGTATGCTCCCCTGTGCGGACACAGGGCAGGATGTTCTTGCAGCCGGTCAGCCGGGCGGCGGCACGGGTGCGCGGGTCTGCAAACACCTCTTTGGTGGTGCCTGCCCGCAGCACTGCGCCATGATCCATCACGATCATCTCCCGGCACAGGCGGTAGGCCTCGTCCCGGTTGTGGGTCACCAGCAGGGCTGTGCCGCGGAACTCTGCCAGCAGGCTGCCCACCTCGCCCTCCACTTCTTCCCGCAGATAGCTGTCCAGTGCGCTGAAGGGCTCGTCCAGCATCAGGATGCGGGGCTTTGCGGCAAGGATGCGGGCCAGCGCGGCCCGCTGCTGCTGCCCGCCCGAAAGCTCGCCGGGCAGGCGCTTTGCCAGTTCTTCCAGCCGCATGGCCCGCAGCGCCTCGGCGCAGGCTGCCCTGCGGGCGGCAGGGTCTTTTTCTTTTTTCAGGGCGCAGAGGATGTTCTGCTCCACAGTCATGTTCGGAAACAGGGCGTAGTTCTGGAACAGCAGGCCCACATTCCGCTGCTGGGGCGGCAGGTCGATGCCCTTTGCACTGTCAAACAGCACCCGGCCGTCCAGCACGATGCGGCCCTCGTCCGGCCTGACGATGCCTGCAATGCAGCGCAGGGTCATGCTTTTGCCGCAGCCGGAGGCTCCCAGGACCGCCGTGGCGGTATTCCCGGCAGAGAACACCGAATGGAGAGTAAAGCCCTCGAACCGCTTGGTGATATTCACTTCCAGGCTCATCCGCGCTTGCCCCCCTGCTTCTGTTTTTTCTCCAGCAGGTTCACCGCCAGCAGCACCACCGCCGAGATCACAATGTCCACCAGGACCCACTGCATGGCCCCGGCTTCATCGTTGGTGCGCCAAAGCTGGTAGACCGTGGTGGCAATGGTGGCCGTTTTGCCCGGGGTGTAGCCCGCGATCATGCTGGTGGCGCCATATTCGCCCAGTGCGCGGGCAAAGGCCAGCACCGTGCCGGCCAGAATGCCCTGCCGGCAGTAGGGCATCCGCACCCGCCAGAAGATCCAGGTGTTGGAAAGCCCCAGTGTCTGGGCTGACCAGGCAAGGGTCTCGTCAAAGCTTTCAAATGCACCGCGGGCTGTGCGGTACATCAGCGGAAACGCCACCACAATGGAAGCAAAGATGGCGCTGTACCAGTTCATGACCAGTTTGACGCCGAAATGCTCCATGAAAAAAATGCCCAGCGGCCGCTTGGCGCCAAAGAGCAGCAGCAAAAAGTAGCCCACCACCGTAGGCGGCAGCACCATGGGCAGGGTAAGCACCACATCCAGCACACCCTTGATGGTGCGCGGAAGCTTTGCAATGTAATAGGCCGCAAAAATGCCCAGAAAGAACACCGCCGCACAGCTGATGCCCGCAATGCGCAGGCTGTTCCATAAAGGATACCAGTCCATCATAAAGCGGTAAAGCCCACGCCTGCGAACACTTCGCCGGCTTCAGAAGTCTGCAGATAGGCCAGGAACGCTTTGGCGGCCTCCGCGCTGGGGGCATTTTTCATCACAGCAGCAGGATAAATGACCTGACCGCACATCTCCTTGGTGGCCTCGTCCACAGGAGTCAGGCCTGCGCTGTATGCGTCGGTGCAGTAGACCACACCGGCATCCACGCTGGCCTCGCTGACCTGCGTGGTCACTTCCTTGACGTTGGAGCCGTAGGTAATGACACCAGCAGCCGCCAGAGCTGCCTCATCCAGATCATAGTAGGCAAGGATCTTCTGGGTGTACTGGCCCACGGGCACATCGCTGTTGCCCATGCAGAACAGAATGTCCTCTGCCTTCAGATGCTCTGCCAGAGCATCAAAGCTGTCAATGCCCTTGTCGTTTCCTTCGGGCACACACAGCACCACTTTGTTTTCCAGCAGATTCACCCGGCTGTCGCTGTCCACAAAGTCCAGACCCTCGGTGTTCACATCGGCGGAAGCGGTGCTGTCCAGCTGGTTCATCTGCTTCTGACCGGCAGAGATGAACAAATCACAGTCCGCACCCTCCTGGATCTGGGTCTTCAGGGTGCCGGAAGAATCAAAGTTGAAACGGAAGGTCACGCCGGGGTTCTCTGCCGAATAGGTCTCAGCAATGGCGCTCAGCGTCTCGGTCAGGGATGCAGCGGCAAAAACGATCAGCTCCACACTCTCACCAGAAGCCGCCTCAGAAGATGCGGCTGCGGAAGACACAGCAGAGGAAGCCGTGCTGCCGGAAGAACTGCCGCAGGCAGTCAGGACAGCAGATGCGGATGCGACACCGGCAGCGCACAGAAAGCTGCGGCGGGAAATGCGATGGTTCATGATAATACTCCTTCTAATCGGTTCATTCCACGGTATGGTGCGGTGCCGCCCACCGGTACAAAGGGGCTGCTCCCCTTTTTCCAAATCCATAGGATACCGGATTTTTCCGGTTTCGTCAAGGTTTTGCGTAAAAGTGTTACTTTTCATTTCCGGGCACACTCCCCGTCCAGCCCGGCGGCAATGCGGATGCCGTGTTCCAGACTGGGCAGGATGTACTCCAGATTTTCCCGCACAGCCTTTGGGCTGCCGGGCAGGTTGACGATAAGCGTCTTGCCCCGCAGGACGCTGGCCCCGCGGCTGAGCATCCCCCGCGGGGTAATGGTCAGGCTGTGGTACCGCATGGCCTCGGCAATGCCGGGGGCGCTGCGGTCGGCCACCGCAAGGGTCGCTTCCGGGGTAATGTCCCGGGGCGAAAAGCCGGTGCCGCCGGTGGTCAGGATCAGGTTCACCTGCCGTCCATCGGC
>CAVDVT010000298.1:0-2765 GCA_963612415.1 bacterium
GCAATTGGCTCCCCCTTTGGGGGAGCTGGCACGACGTCAGTCGTGACTGAGAGGGTGAGCCAGTTCACACGCAAACAGCTGGTTCACCACCGTCTCATACTCCCAGCCTTCCCGGGCTTTGCGGAGCGGCTTTTCCAGTTTCTCTGCCCCCTCGAACCGGTGGATGAGGTAGAACCAGTGGGCCTTCATCCGGCTCACCGCGCAGCTGGCCGCACCAAAGGCCTCGGTGTAGCCGCGGTACAGTTCATCGTGGTAGCCGCGCAGTTCTTCTTTTGCGGCCGCCGCCCCGCCCCGGGCGCGGCGCAGCAGGGCCGGGTCTGCGATCAACCCCCGCCCCACCATGATGCCCGACAGCTGCGGGAACTGCTGTTCCAGCGCAAGCAGGTCCTCGGGGGTAGTCACATCCCCGTTGTAGCAGACCGGGGCTTTACAGGCGGCAAGAGACTCTGCAAAGGCTTCCCGGTCGGCCTGCCCGCGGTAAAGCTGCTTCATCACACGGGGGTGGATGGTCAGCTCACAGAGGGGATATTTGTTATAAACATCCAAAATCGCGCCAAATTCTTCAGCGCTCACAACGCCCAGCCGGGTCTTGACCGACACCGGCCCGCCCGCCTGGGTGAACACGGCGTCCAGAAAGGCGTCCAGCTTTTCCGGGTCGCGCAGCATCCCGGAGCCCTTGCCCTTGGCCGTCACCGTACCGGAGGGGCACCCGAAGTTCAGATTGACTTCGGTGTAGCCCAGCTTGCGCAGTTCCAGGATCATCCAGGCAGCCAGCTCTCCGTCCTTGGCCAGCAGCTGGGGGATCACCGGCATTCCCGGATTGGCCGCCGGGTCAAGCTCCGCCATCTTCTTTTTGATGAGGACACGGTTCTCCGGCGGGGACAGGAAGGGTGCATAGTACCGCTGCGGTGCCCCCTCTGCACCAAACCAGTGCTGATGGGCCTGCCGCCAGACCCGGTCGGTCAGCCCCTCCATGGGGGCAGCATAGTAGTTCATCTGGGTTCTCCTCACTTATAAAACTGGGTTTATTGTAACACAAAAAAAGCTGCTGCGCAAAACTTCTGCGCAGCAGCTTTGTCATTTCAGATCATTCTGCAAACAGCGGGGTGGACAGGTAACGGTCGCCGGTATCCGGCAGCAGGACAACGATCTTCTTGCCTGCGTTCTCGGGGCGCTTTGCCAGCTCCAGAGCAGCCCAGACAGCAGCACCGGAGGAGATGCCCACCAGAACACCTTCCTTGTGGCCGATCTGACGGCCGGTGGCAAAGGCATCCTCGTTGGTGACAGGGATGATCTCATCGTAGACTTTGGTGTCCAGCACATCGGGCACAAAGCCTGCGCCAATGCCCTGGATCTTGTGGGCACCGGCAGTGCCCTTGCTCAGCACGGGAGAGGAAGCGGGCTCCACAGCCACGACCTTGACGCCGGGGTTCTTGCTCTTGAGGTACTTGCCCACACCGGTGATGGTGCCGCCGGTGCCGACGCCTGCCACAAAGATGTCCACCTGACCGTCGGTGTCCTCCCAGATCTCGGGACCGGTGGTCTCGATGTGGGCCTGAGGGTTGGCCGGGTTGACGAACTGGCCGGGGATGAAGGAATCCGGGATCTCCTTGGCCAGCTCATCGGCCTTGGCAATGGCACCCTTCATGCCCTTGGCGCCCTCGCTCAGGACCAGTTCTGCACCGTAAGCCTTCATCAGCTGGCGGCGCTCCACGCTCATGGTCTCGGGCATCACGATGATGATGCGGTAGCCCTTGGCAGCAGCCACAGCAGCCAGACCAATGCCGGTGTTGCCGGAGGTAGGCTCAATGATCACGGAACCGGGCTTGAGCTTACCGCTGGCCTCAGCATCGTCGATCATCTTTTTGGCAATGCGGTCCTTGACCGAACCGGCCGGGTTGAAATACTCCAGCTTGGCCAGAATGGTGGCCTTCAGGTCTTCTTCTTTTTCAATGTGGGTCAGCTCCAGCAGCGGAGTATGGCCGATCAGCTGATCTGCGGACGTATAAATCTTGCTCATAAGTTGTTCCTCCCTCTGCGGGCATCTGGCCCGGGGTCTATTCTGACGTATCTCTTATTCCCTCTAAACCAATATAGTTTGTGGGTTTGATGGTATTATAGTCCTCCTGACCCGCTTTGTCAATGGAAAAAACGAAAAAAGCAATTGAAAAGTTATAAACCCTGTTGTATAATAGGTTTAATTTCCAAGAGGTTCATTGTCTAAGGAGAAGTAACATGATCGTTTCCACCAAAGGCCGCTATGCTCTGCGCGTAATGATCGATCTGGCCGAGCATCAGGCAGAGCGCTATGTCCCGCTGAAAGAGGTTGCTGCACGGCAGGAGATCTCTGAAAAATATCTCGAAAACATCCTGAAGGTCCTGGTCCAGAACGGTTTTCTGGAAGGCCTGCGCGGCAAGGGCGGCGGCTACCGCCTGACCCGCAGCCCGGATCAGTACACCGTGGCCGAGATCCTGCTGCTGACCGAGGGCAGCCTTGCACCGGTGAGCTGTCTGGTGCCCGGTGCCGCCCCCTGTGAACGGATGGCCAACTGCCGCACCTACGGCATGTGGAAGGGCCTGAACGATATGATCGCCAACTACTTTGGCAATATCACGCTGGCCGACCTTGCCGCCCCGGATCAGGCCGGGAATGATTACGTGATCTGAACGTTCCGCAAAACAAAGCGCCCGCTGTGCAGAAATGATGCACAGCGGGCGCTTTGTTTTGCGTTTGTTCTGACAGTCGGGATCAGAACTTGAACAGG
>CAVDVT010000299.1:0-2729 GCA_963612415.1 bacterium
CCGCTCATCCGTCCCATCCTCGTTTACGTGATGATCACCTCGATGATCGGCGGCCTGCAGATGTTTGATGTGCCGCAGATCCTGACCAACGGCAAGGGCGGCCCGGACCGCACCTCCACCACCATGATCATGTACCTGAACAACCACCTGTTCAGCAAGAACTACGGCATGGCCGGCGCCGTGTCTGTGGTGCTGTTCCTGGTGTGCGCAGTGCTGTGCGTTGTGGTGTACTTCTCGCTGACCAAGGAAGATGACGGCCTGACCCGCGCCCAGCGCAGAGAACTGAAAGCCGCCAAGAAAGCAGCAAAAGGAGGAAAGTGAATTATGGCACACACTCCGAGATCGCAGTCTGAAAAAGCGACCCTGGCGGCACGCCGCGCATGGTGCTATCTGGTGCTGGTACTCATCAGCTTTTTGTGCCTGTTCTTCTTCTACGTGCTGGTCATCAACTCCACCCGCACCCACTTTGAAATCCAGAAGGGATTCTCCCTTCTGCCCGGCACATCGCTGGTGACCAACTTCAAGAATGTGCTGGCGGATGCCAACATCCCCGTGCTGACCGGCATCCGCAACAGCCTTATCATCTCCGCCTGCTCGGCGGCGCTGAGCGTTTACTTCTCGGCCCTGACGGCTTACGGCATTTACGCCTACAACTTCAAGTTCAAAAAGGCGGCCTTTGCCCTGATCCTGCTCATCATGACCATGCCGACGCAGGTGTCAGCACTGGGCTTCCTGCAGCTCATCACCAAAATGGGCCTGAAGAACAGCTTTATCCCGCTGATCGTCCCCAGCATCGCAGCCCCGACGGTCTTCTTCTTCATGAAGCAGTATCTGGATGCCAGCCTGCCCATGGAGATCGTGGAAGCCGCCCGCATTGACGGGGCAGGGGAGTTCTACACCTTCAACAAGATCGTACTCCCCATCATGAAGCCTGCTCTGGCAGTGCAGGCCATCTTCTCCTTTGTGGCCAGCTGGAACAACTACTTCATCCCCGCACTGGTGCTGGACACCGCCGACAAAAAGACCCTGCCCATCCTCATTGCTCAGCTGCGCAGTGCAGACTTCCTGAAGTTTGATATGGGCAAGGTGTATATGATGGTGGCCATTGCCATCCTGCCTGTGATCATCGTCTACCTGCTGCTCTCGAAATTCATCGTCCGCGGTGTGGCCCTGGGTGGTGTCAAAGGCTGATCTTGCATCGATCTTTTCCATACGGTTCTCCTTTCTGAAAAGAGCCCGCAGCTTACAGCTGCGGGTTCTTTTTTGCTGCAAGAGAAAGGTCATGTATCCTACTGACTGTATGATTGCACAATTCAGACAGACTGAATTTCAGCAAAACACCAAATTTGGTATCGATACCAAATTTGCTCTTGATTCTGGGAGGAAAGTGTAGTATTCTTATGCTGCCGGGAGGAGACCGGCACAGGAGGAACAAAATTTGGCAACGATTTCAGACGTCGCAAAGCGGTCCGGCATCTCGGTTTCGACCGTGTCGCGCGTCATCAACGACAGCCCGCATGTATCACCGGTCAAGCGCCAGAAGGTGCTTCAGGCCATGGAGGAACTGGGCTACACGCCTTTGCAGGCGGCCCGGCAGATGCGGGGCTCCGGCTCCGGCAACATTGCCGTGGCGGTGCCCTCCATCACCAACAACTTCTTCGCCCAGCTGGTCAACGCCATTGAGCGCACCTGCCGCGAGGCCGGGTACCGCACCCTGATCACCCAGACAGGCGGCGAGCCTGCCGGTGAGACGGCGGCCATGGAGCTGCTCAAGATGCAGCATGCGGATGGACTGATCCTCTGTTCCATTGAAAACGACTGGTCCATTGTAAAGCCCTATCAGAAGTACGGTGCGCTGGTGGTCTGCGATGAGTACAATCAGGACAAAGACATCTCCATGATCTACGGCAAGCAGTACGAGGGTTTTTACGGCGCCACGCAGTATCTGCTGCGGCGCGGCTACCGGAAAATTGCTTACTGCACCGGTACCCGCAAGCTGATCCCCCGCCCGGGCGGCATGAACCTGGATACCGACCGCTACCGCGGCTATCTGGACGCCCTGACCGAGAACGGCATCCCCATGGATGACCGGTGGATGTTCTTTCAGGTACGGACCATTGAGGACGGACGCAGTGTGCTGCGCCGCATCCTGGCCCAGAAAGACCGGCCGGAAGCAGTGCTGGCGGGCAGCGATGAAGCTGCTGCCGGGATCGTGACCGAAGCGCTGGCCTGCGGGCTGCGGGTGCCGGAAGACCTTGCCGTGATCGGCGTGGACGACCAGCCCATTGCAACGCTGCTGCCAATCCCCCTTACCACCATCCGCCAGCCCATTGAGCTGGAAGGGAAGATGGCCGCCCGCGCCATGCTGGATCAGCTGGCCGGAAATGCAAAACCGGAGCGGCAGGAACTGGATCTGGAACTGGTGGTCCGGGCTTCTGCCTGAGAAAACTGCTTTTTGAAAACCGATCGCGCACAAAAGCGCATCGGTTCTCTTTTGAATGAATTTTGGTATCGATACCAAAATCAGATAGATGGAGAACAAACGACCGCAACACACAATGATGAAGGAAAATTGGAGGAAACGATTATGGTAGTTCTGGCACGTGTCGATCAGCGTCTCATTCATGGTCTGGTGGTCAACCAGTGGGCCCCTGCACTGAAGGTCAAGCGCTTTATGGTGGTGGATGACCTGCTGTGCAATAACGAGGAGATCAAGGCCAGCATGCGGA
>CAVDVT010000300.1:0-2712 GCA_963612415.1 bacterium
GCCCTGGCCGCTTGCGGCGGCAGTTCCGCAAGCTCTACCGCCGCTTCTTCCACTGCCGCTTCCGGCAGTGCAGCTGCTTCTGCTGCGGACGGTGATGTGACCATCCGCATGACCTGGTGGGGCGGCCAGACCCGTCACGACCTGACCCAGAAGGTTCTGGACAAGTACACCGAGCTGAACCCCAACGTCCACTTCGAGACCACTCCCTCCGGCTGGGACGGCTACTTTGAGAAGCTGGCTACTGACACTGCTACCGGCGGCATGGCCGACATCGTTCAGATGGACTATATGTACATTTCCACCTACGCCAAGAACGGCTCTCTGGCCGACCTGTCCGAGTACGCTTCCAACGGCACGCTGGACATCTCCAACGTGGACGATGCCCTGATGGACGCTGGCACCATCGATGGTAAGATGGTCGGCATTCCGCTGTCCACCTCTCTGGTCTCCTTCATCTACAATCCCTCTGTTCTGGAAGATGCAGGTGTGGAAGCTCCGAAGAACGGCTGGACTTGGGACGACTTCGTTTCCATCTGCAAGACCGTCCACGAAAAGACCGGCAAGTACGGCTTTGGCGGTTCCGCTTTCATCGACACCAACCTGCTGAACTACTGGGTGCGTGAGTACGGTGTTTCCCTGTTTGCAGAGGACAACAAGAGCCTGGGCTTTGACGATGTGTCCATCCTGACCGACTACTTCGAGCTGTGGAAAGACCTCATCGATGCCGGTGCAGCCCCCAACCCCGATGAGTATGAGCAGATCGCAACCCTGGGCAACGATGCCAGCCCCGTCATCACCAATGATGCCGCCTTCCATCAGTCCTGGAACAACTTCGGCACCATCGGTGCAAACGCCGGCAATGACACGCTGGAACTGCTGGTTCCCCCGGTGAAGAAGGCCGGCGAAAAGGCCCTGTGGTACAAGCCCGGCATGTTCTTCTCCGTGGCCGAGACCTCCAAGGTCAAGGAAGCCGCTGCTGCCTTCATCAGCTGGTTCCTGAACAGCGACGAAGCCAACGATATTATGCTGGGCGAGCGCGGAACTCCCTCTGCAAGTGCTGCCCGCGATCACCTGACCAGTTCCGGCGCTCTGAGCGAGAAACAGGTCGAGATGTTCGACTTCGTTTCCGACGCCGCCGACTACTGCGGCAGCACCCCGGCTCCGGACCCCTCCGGCATCTCTGAGGTCAACACCCAGTTCAAGGACATCGCTTACAGCGTGTTCTACGGACAGGCCACTCCCGCTGAGGCGGCACAGACCTTCTTTGATACGGCCAACAGTATCCTCGCTGCCAACAACTAAGTTTTCAAACGCGGGAGGGGTCATCCCTGGAGACCCCTCCCATTTTTATCACTCAAAATTACGGATAGAGGAGGTTTCGCCGTGTCGAACGCAAAGGCTGTCAAGCTGAAAAAGCATAACTTCGGCGATGATACCAAAGTTGGGTATCTGCTGCTGGCTCCGTGGCTGTTCGGGTTCATCTTCATGTATGTCATTCCCGCCGCCATGTCCATCTATTATTCGTTTACGGATTACAATCTGCTGTCTGCCCCCAACTGGGTAGGCCTGCAGAACTACATCAACATTTTTACCACCGATAAGATGTTCCGCAAGGCACTGGTGGTCACATTCAGTTATGTGTTCATCATGGTGCCGCTCCGTCTGGCCTTCGCACTGTTCGTGGCAACGCTGCTGAACAAAAAGCACATGGGCATGGCATTCTACCGTGTTCTGTACTACATCCCGTCCATCGTGGGCGGCTCCATTGCCGTTTCCGTGGTCTGGAAGCAGGTGTTCGGCAACAAGGGCGTTCTGATGAGCCTGCTGTCTGCCCTCGGCATCGAGCAGAAATACTCCCTGTTGGGCAACCCCAAAACGGCCCTGTTCGTCATCGTGCTGATGGGTGTGTGGCAGTTCGGTTCCTGCATGCTGGTGTTCCTGTCCGGTTTGAAGCAGATTCCCAACTCCCTGTATGAATCCGCTTCGCTGGACGGTGCCACCAAGATGCAGCAGTTCTGGAAGATCACCATGCCGATGCTGACCCCCACCATCTTCTTCAACCTGATCCAGCAGATCATCACCGGTTTCCGGGTGTTTACCGAGAGCTATGTCATCACCGACGGCGGCCCCATGAACAGCACCCTGACCTATGTGCTGTATTTGTACCGCTCGGCATTTGCAAACTTCCACATGGGCTATTCCTGCGCACTGGCATGGATCCTGGTCGCCATCATCGGCATCATGACCGCCATCCTGTTCAAGAGCCAGAAGTCCTGGGTCCATTACGAAGGGTAAGGAGGAAGAAAAATGGTTGGTCAGAAAAGTACAAAAGCACAATCCGTGTTCTTCCACATCTTTTCCTGTCTGCTGGGCTTCATCATGGTGTATCCGCTGCTGTGGCTGCTCATGAGTTCCTTCAAGTCCAACGATACCATGTTCCACAATGCGTGGTCGCTCATCCCGGAAAAATGGGATGTTGTCAAAAACTATCTCTCCGGTTTTCAGGGCATTGCAGGCTACTCTTTCTGGAGATTCTTCGGCAACTCGGTCATCGTCACCGTGGTCTCGGTTGCAGGCACCATCTTCTGTTCCCTGCTGGCAGCATATGCCGTTTCCCGCCTGAAATTCAAGGGCGCGAACTTCTGGTTCGGCTGCATCGTCATGACCATGATGATCCCTTCGCAGGTCATGGTGGTGCCCCAGTACATCATC
>CAVDVT010000301.1:0-2710 GCA_963612415.1 bacterium
CTGAGCCAGGAACTCCAGGCAGCCCTCGAGGCTCAGCTTGCTGATGGGGATCAGGCGCAGAGCATCGTCGGAACCAGAAGAACGGGTGTTGGTCAGGTGCTTGGTCTTGCAGACGTTGACATCCACATCCTCGCCGGAAGCGGTGTAGCCGATGACCATGCCCTCGTAGACCTTCTCGCCAGCACCCACCAGCAGGGTGCCGCGCTGCTGAGCGTTGAACAGACCATAGGTAACAGCCTCGCCGGTCTCAAAGCTGACCAGAGAACCGGTGGAACGGTTGGCGATCATGCCGGCCCAGACATCGTAACCGTCGAAGATCTGGTTGATAATGCCCTCGCCGTGGGTATCGGTCAGGAACTGGTTGCGGTAGCCGAACAGGCCGCGGCTGGGCATCCGGAACTCCAGACGGACACGATCGGTGCCCAGAGACTCCATCTGCTGCAGGATGGCCTTGCGCTGACCCAGACCGGTCATGACAGCGCCCTGATACTGAGTGGGCACGTCGATGACCACATGCTCCATGGGCTCGTAGGTCTTGCCGTCGATGACCTTGGTCAGAACGTGCGGGGGAGAGACCTGCAGCTCATAGCCTTCGCGGCGCATGGTCTCGATCAGGATGGACAGGTGCATCTCACCACGGCCCATGACACGGAAGGAATCGGTGGTGGCGGAATCTTCCACCTTCAGGGCCACGTCCTTCAGCAGTTCCTTCTGCAGACGGTCGCGGATCTGACGGCTGGTGACGAACTTGCCCTCACGGCCAGCCAGCGGGCTGTCGTTGACGGAGAAGGTCATCTCCACGGTGGGATCGTTGATCTTGACAAAGGGCAGCGGCTCCACGTTGGCAGGGCTGCACAGGGTGTTGCCGATGGTCACATCGGGCAGACCGGAGAAAGCCACGATGTCGCCTGCGGTGATGTTGTCGCAGGGCTGACGGCCGTTGGCCTGGAAGTCATACAGCTTGGTCAGACGGCCGCGCATCTTCAGGTCGGAGTTGTGCCAGTCGCAGACGACGACTTCCTCGCCCACCTTGGCAACGCCGTTCTGGATGCGGCCAATGCCGATGCGGCCAACAAACTCGTTGTAGTCCACAGAGGAGACCAGCATCTGGAAGGGAGCCTCGGGGTCGCCCTGAGGAGGCTGGATGGTATCCAGCAGGGTGTCGAACAGGGGGATCAGGTCGGTGCCGGGCACATCGGGATCCAGGCTTGCAGTACCCTGACGGCCGCAGCAGAACAGAATGGGGCAGTCCAGCTGCTCATCGGAAGCGCCCAGATCCATCAGCAGGTACAGCACTTCATCGATGACTTCCTTGATGCGGGCATCAGGACGGTCGATCTTGTTGATGGCGACCACCAGGCTCAGGTTCTGCTGCAGAGCCTTCTGCAGCACAAAACGGGTCTGGGGCATGCAGCCCTCAGCAGCGTCCACCAGCAGCAGAACACCGTTGACCATCTTCAGCACGCGCTCCACCTCGCCGCCAAAGTCGGCGTGGCCCGGGGTATCGACGATGTTGATCTTGACACCCTTGTAGGTGCAGGAGCAGTTCTTGGCCAGAATGGTGATGCCGCGCTCACGCTCGATGTCGCCGCTGTCCATGACACGCTCAGCCACGACCTGATTGTCGCGGAAAGCGCCGCTCTGGCGCAGCATTGCGTCCACCAGCGTGGTCTTGCCGTGGTCAACGTGAGCGATAATGGCAACGTTGCGCAAATCGTTACGAACCATAAATAACAACCTCTCTATTTTGAATCAGGTAAAAGTTACGTCATACGTTTTAAGTTTATCGCAGGTGGGGGTGGTTTGTCAAGATTGTATAAAAATATTTTCAAAATTTCGGCGGATTGTCTGATAAGCGTTCACACGATTTGGGCAGAACAAAGCAGGGAGTTATGCTATACTAAAGGTACAAAACCTCTCAGTCATTGCTTCGCAGAACACGCGGACGGCAGAGAGCATCTATTAGGGGGTGCAATCTATGAAACTGACGTTTTTGGGTGCCAACCACGAGGTCACGGGCAGCTGTACCCTGCTGGAAGCGGCCGGGCAGCGCTACCTGATCGACTGCGGCATGGAGCAGGGAAAGGATGTCTACGAAAACCAGCCCATCCCTGTGGCTCCGGGTGAGATCGACGGCGTGATCGCCACCCATGCCCACATTGACCACACGGGCCTGCTGCCGCTTTTGGTGCGCAACGGCTTCCGGGGAAAGATCTATGCCACCCGCCCCACAGCAGAGCTGTGCGGCATTATGCTGCGGGACTCGGCACATATTCAGGAATTTGAAGCTGAATGGAAAAACCGCAAGGCCAAGCGCGCCGGTGCTGAGCCTGTGGAACCCATGTACACCATTCAGGATGCCGAAGCGGCCATCCAGCTGTTCCGGGGCATGGAATACGATACCAAGATCGAGCTGGCACCTGGCCTTGTCATCCGGTTCATCGATGTGGGCCACCTGCTGGGCTCGGCCAGCATCGAGATCTGGGTCACAGAGAATGGAGCCACCACCAAGCTGGTCTTTTCGGGCGATATCGGCAACCAGCATCAGCCCATCATCAAAGACCCGACGTACATTCAGGACGCGGACTATGTGTTCATGGAGTCCACCTACGGCGACCGCACCCATGGCCCCCGCCCGGACTATGTGGGGGAGCTGACTAAAATTCTGCAGCGCACCTTTGACCGGGGCGGCAATGTGGTCATCCCCAGC
>CAVDVT010000302.1:0-2709 GCA_963612415.1 bacterium
GCACAGCGGAACACCTGCCCGTCCACACTGCACCAGCCGGGGCAGGTGTATACAAAGTCTGTCTCCCCGGCTTCCAGCGCAGCCGCCGCCAGCACCGGCTTGAACACCGAGCCCACCGCATAGCTCTGGAAAGCCCGCTCCACCAGCGGACTGTCCGGGGCGTTCAGGCTGGCCGAGACATTGTCCGGGTCATAATCCGGCACACTGACGCAGGCCCGGACCCCGGCTGTGGCCGTGTCCAGCACCAGAATGCAGCCGCTGTCCATCGTCTGGGCCGCTGCTGCTTCCGCCGTCTGCTGCACCGCCCGGGAAAGGGTCAGCTGCACCCCCACAGCCCCGCTGTCGGCAGAAGAAAGCTCCGGTTCGGCCCGCAGCTTTCCCTGTGCGTTCACTGTGCAGAGCAGGCTGTCCCCTTCCCCGCTGCCGGTCAGGAGATCGTCAAACACGGCTTCCAGCCCGGCGGCGCCCCGCCCTTCGCCGTCCAGGCAGCCGATCAGCTGCACCGCCAGAGGCGCGGCGGAATAGCGCTTTGCCACCGGCCAGCAGGCAATGCCCAGCCCGGAAACATCCCGGTCAACTTCCAGCAGAAAGGGCGAAGCGGCATTCCGCCTGCGGTAAAGTTCGGCCTGTCCGGCGGCATCCGCGTAAGAGAACAGCCGGGCATAGCTGTCCTCCCCGGGCACGCAGAGCGCTGCCCAGCGGGTGGTAAGCCCGGTAAGCAGGTGGCCATTGCAGTCGTAAAGGTTGCCCCGCCGGGCGGGCAGATGAAGGGTCACTGCACTCTGTGCCGCCGCCCGCGCTGCATAGACCGGATTTGTGCAGATCCAGTACAGGCGGCACAAAACCACCGCAAATCCCAGCAGCAGTCCGCTGTACAGCACCAGCACCCGCCGTCCGGACATCAGAACGCCCCCTCTCCTGCTTTAGCATGGGCAGAAAAGGGGGCGTTGATGCGGCTCAGCCGCAGATCTTTTTGACAAGTTCTTCCGCACGGGCAGCATCTCCGGCGGTGGCAACGCCCGCATATCGGGCTCTGAGGTAGATCTGGCGCAGCTCTGCCTCGGCGGCAAAGTCCATGCCATAGGCGCGGCCGGTCAGGTCAAGACTGGTGTCTCCCCGCAGGATGGTCACCCCATGGCGCTGACAGTGTTCCAGATAAAGGCTGTACTGCCGCCGCACCTTTGCCGCCGGGCTGAGGAAAAAGCCCGGCCAGCGGCGGGCACGCCGATGGGTGCTGCGGCGGACTGTCGGATCCGCTGCCGCAGGAGCCGCCTGAGGTTTCTGCCGCAGAAAATGCCGTACCAGCAGCACAACGACTGCCACCGCCAGCAGGATGCCCGCTGCGGTCAGCACCTGCATCCCGTCCATGGGCGGCTCTGCCGTTTCTCCCGCCTTGCGGGCGTTGGCGATCATCTCATCCACCGACGCCATCTCTACGCGCTCCAGGGGCTTGGGCGGGAACAGGGTGAACAGCCAGTGGATGAACTGCAGGATCTTCTGAAAGACCCACACCACACCCTGTACGACCACATTGTTCAGGAAAAACTGCAGCACCGGCACAATGCCGCCAAAATAGACGGCCGATGCCGCCGCCTTTGCTCCGCTCACCACGGCACTGCGGCTGAGCAGAAAGGGTACCGCGCACACCGCCGCCATCACGCCGCCGGACAGCAGCAGATACCGGGGCTGCGCCGCCACCTCAGGGTCCTGCCGGGCAATGCGGGCAAAGCACACCAGCAGCACAGCTGCCGTCAGCGCAAAGGGCAGGGATACAGCAAGGACATTGTCCACGCTCCACAGGAGCATTGCCGCCCCAAAGAAGGGCCACACCCGGCACAGCCAGCGGAAACGCTCCCCCTGCACAGCGGGCGAAAGGGAAAAATCACCCGCCCAGGCCAGCAGCGCCGGATAGACTGCCGCAGGCAGATAGCAGAGCCGATCCGCCCCGGTGGGCAGAACGATCAGGACGGCCAGACTCAAAGCCGCTAGTCCGGTGCGCAGGGGGCGGCTTGATGCAAAATGCGATGCCGCCCCAAAGCAGAGTGCGGGCCAGAGCAGCACCAGCGGTGCCGGATGTCCGCCCCAGCAGGCCGCAAAGAAGCCGGCAAATGCGTAGTAAAACCCAAGGTCGCCCGCCAGACGCAGGCTGTGCAGGATCATCATCCGTTCTCCACCTCCTCTGCCATTTCCGGGGTCAGCACCAGCAGAGGGATGCCCGGCAGCGGACGCAGCGCGGCACGGGCTTCTTCCTCCGGCCCGGTGGTCAGAAGGATGCAGCTCACCTGTTCCTGCGGGTGATAATACTCTGCGCAGAAGCGGCTGCAGGGCAGGGCCGCCTGCCCTGTGGCACGGCCCAGGATCTCAAGCACCCGGCGGAAATGCTCCGGGCCAAACCCCTGCGGCACTTCCAGCGGCCTGCGCCATTCTTCGCCGGAAAGGGCCGCGTTCATCAGCAGGTCAAAGGTCGCATTGGCTGCAAAGCGGTAAGACACCGCCCGGTCTTCCAGCATCCGGCAGACGGTGCGGGCCATGGAGTAGCAGGTCTCGGCCCGCTCCGGGTGTTCGTAGTCAACGGTATCGGCATGGACCAGCACCACCACGCGGGGCTCGGTGGTGTAGTCCCATTTTTTGACCATCAGTCCCTGCCCCCGGGCACTCTGCTTCCACGAAATGGAACGCATAGGGTCACTGCTGGTATAGGGTCGGAAG
>CAVDVT010000303.1:0-2691 GCA_963612415.1 bacterium
GTTCTGGTCTGTGTGGTCTGCGCTCTGGCGGCTCTGCTGACCGTCGGCATCACGCTGACTCTGCTCAAACAGGGCAAAGGGGAGACACCTGCGGCCTCGTCTGAATCCACCTCTGTGGAAGAACCTGCCGACGGAGAAGATCTGGCAGGCCATTACCAAATCGACAATACTTCCAGCGCACTGCTCACGGAAACGGCAGATGCAGGGACGGAGTATCAGGACAGCACCCTTTTTCTGGGCGATTCCAACACGGTGCGTTTATACAACAACGGCTTGATCTCCTTACAGCAGTTCTGCGCCAAGGAGGGCATTGGCACCCAGGCAGCCCTCAATGAGGGCATCGTCACCTTCAAAGGGGACTCAAACCACTACACCATTGCACAGGCGGTTGCCAAAATGAAGCCCCGCCGTGTGGTGCTGACCTTTGGCACCAACGACACCGGCATGGAAGTGGCGGACTTCATCCGCAACTACACTGCGCTGGTACAGGCCATTCAGGAAAGCTACCCCTATGCCGACATCATTGTGAATACCGTGCCGCCCATCCCGGAGAACCACTCTACCTATCCCCATATGGATCAGGCCAAGATCGACGACTTCAACATGGCCCTGCTGGATCTGTGTGAGCAGCTGGGCCTCAAGTTTTTGAATACGGCCGAAACGCTCAAAGGGGAAGATGGCTACGGCAAGGCAGAATATTACACCGACGGCGACATCCACCTCAAGAGTGCCGGTCTCAAGGCGGCGCTGAACTATCTGAGCACCCACGCCTATCAGACTGAAGACCGCCGCCCGGACACCAACAACATCCCCACCCGTACTCTGGAGTACACCTCCAATCCCAGCTCTGCAGTGCAGGCCCCCAGCTCGGAGGCTGCTTCCAGCGAGAGCGTCAGCAGCTCCACAGCGGTGGAAACGAAGTATGAGGCCCGCTATCAGGTGGAAAAGAGCGGCGGCGGTACGCTGAGCTGCGGCAATGACAGCGGCAAAACGACCCTGAGCTATAACATCACCGATGCGGCCCAGTCCCTGACGGTAACGGCGACCCCTGCTGAGGGATATGTCTTTGTCAAGTGGAGTGACGGCGTGACCAGCAAGACCCGCACCGACACCAAATTCAAGCAGAATCTGGATGTGACGGCGGTGTTCTCTGCAGTCTCTGTCCATATCACCAGCGAGGGCAAGGGGATCTTCGGCTCTTATATCTTCAAGGCAAGTCTGAGCGGCAAGTATGCCAAGGAAGCAAACCTGCACTGGTTTGCCAACGGAAAAGAAGTAACGGAAGCTGCGGGCCAGGCTACGGTCGCCGTACCGGCTTCGTCCGTTGCAGAGGGAACCTATAAGATCTACGCAGTGGTCACCTACAACGACTGTGCTGTGGTGAGCAATGCGCTGAGCATTACCTTCAGCGGTACCTCGGAATCTGCCTCGAGCAGTTCTTCGTCTGGCAGCTCGTCTTCGTCCAGCTCCAGCACTTCGTCTTCGGCCGGAACTTCGTCCGGCAGTACATCTGCATCTTCTTCGGAAAGCGGCAAATCGGAAAGCGGTTCGTCCTCCGGCTCCAGCAGCACGGCTTCTTCTTCCAGCTCGTCCCATAGCACAGCTGCAAGCGAAAGCAAGAGTGAGTCTGCATCCCACAGTTCGTCCGGAACTTCGGAGTCGAAGGCGGAGTCTGCATCTTCCTCCCACAGCGAAGCAGCTTCGTCTTCCCACAGTGCTTCTTCTGCTTCGGAGTCCAAGGCAGAATCGGAAGCAAAGTCGGAGTCGAAAGCAGAATCCAAAACCGAGTCCAAAGAGCAGGCAAATACGGAGTCCGTTTCTGCATCCGCAGAAAATGATGTAGAACCGGCAGCATCCTCAACTGCCTCCACGGAAGCACAGGCAAGCCGGTAAACTTTTTTCTGCCCGTCTGCATAGGCTGGGCAGAAGGGAGGAAAGCGGATGTTCTGTGAGGAGATCAAGATCCCCGGCCTGCCCGGGGAAGGCGATGTGACCGACGGCAGCGCAGACTGGTACGAGATGGACTGGGAAAATGTGGAGAACGGGGCAACGGAAGAAGAAATGCCCCGCTGCCCGGAAGATCCCTGCGCCAGCCAGATGCGCTGCCCGGACAACACGCCGGAACAGACCGATGATTCGACGTATGAAATAGTGGAAGAATAACCAAGGGCCAGCTCTGCCGGGGCGGGGCTGGCTTCTCCTTGTTCCTGTGAACTGGGAAAAACTTCCTTGCAGCAGGGACAGGCTCCCCGGGAAATGTGAATTTGAGAGAGGGGTAATGAACCATGGCAAAATACTACTGTGTTCTGTTTGATGCAGACAATACGCTGCTGGATTTTGATGCAGCAGAGAGCAAGGCGCTGGCGGATACACTGCGGGAGTACGGCATTGAACCGGACGCCGAGACCGTGCAGACCTACCGGACCATCAACGAAGACCTGTGGCGTCAGCTGGAAAAGGGCCAGATCCGCCGCGACAAGCTGATGGGGGAGCGGTTCACCCGCTTTCTCAAGGCAGTCAATGCGGCAGGAAACGGTGTGGAGATGAACCGGTTCTACCTCGACCAGCTCTCTACCCACCCCGATCTGGCAGCGCCCAATGTGCTGGATGTGCTGCGGGAGCTTTCCGAGGTGGCTACGCTGGCGGTTGTGACCAATGGCTTTGACCGGGTGCAGAGCCGCCGTGTAAAGG
>CAVDVT010000304.1:0-2658 GCA_963612415.1 bacterium
AGCCCGTCCAGTACCGCCTCTTTCAGGTCGTCTCCCTCATAAACCAGCTTCAGCGAGAAAAACTCCCGGTCCTCTTTGAGCAGCCGGATGAAAATTTTATCGCCCTCCCAGATGGGCAGGGCCTCCACATCTTCTTTGGGCACCCATTCCAGCACCCCTTCGTTGCGGGCCGCATCCTTGACCAGCTGGCCCGTCCAGCCATCGGCGGTGTAGAGGAACATATACTCGGTCAGGCTGCCCAGCACAAAGGTCACGATGCCCCGCAGCCGGAAGCTCGTCAGGGCCAGGCCAGTCTCCTCCCGCACTTCCCGCAGCAGGCAGTCCTCCGGGCTTTCAAAGGGCTCAAATTTGCCGCCCACGCCGATCCATTTGTCGTGGTTCATGTCGTTTTTCTTGGTCACGCGGTGGAGCATCAGCCACCTGCCGTCCTGTTCCAGATAGCACAGGGTGGTGTTCAGCATGGGAAATTCGGTGTTCATGGGGTGTTCTCCTTTGTTTTGAAGCAGAAAAGGCGTCCCGCGGGGCAACCCGTGGGACGCCTTTTGTTCTTTGTTATTTCCGTGCCGCCCGGCCCTTGCCGGCGTTGTTCAGCTTGCGCACCAGGTCATTCTGGTGTTTGCGCTGGGAGGGGGTGGGCTCAGGGTCGTGGGCTTCTTCGGTGCGGGCCGAAGTCCGGGCCAGATCCGGGTCCACGCGGACAAGGTTCCATTCCTGGTTGCCGCCCGAGACATAGTTCCAGATCTGGGCCTGCGCGCCGTTGGAGGTGTTCATGCCCACAAGGTCAACGTATTTGTCTGCCAGCACGTTCCGGATGCGGGTGCGGCCATTCCGGGTGGGCTCCAGCTCCCAGCACTGGCTCAGACCGCTGGTGCGGCCCCACTGGTGCAGCCAGGTGCCTTCCACCACGCCGCCCAGAGCCAGATCCATGAACTTGCCGGTAAAGCGATTCTTGATCCGCCAGCGGCCCTCGCCTGCGTCCACAAACTGCCACTGCTGCCACGGATGCCCGGCGTAGTCCCACAGACGGATGGCGGCGCCGTTCTCCGTGTTGAAATTCTTGATCTCCAACACCTTCCCGTTGGGGGCCTTGATGAGGTAAAACTCGTTTTCCATAAGAATGACCTGCGATGCTTTTGCCATAAGTCTGTGTCTCCTTTCCGGTAGAGTCTGGTTTTATGGCTTTATTATAGCGGATTTCCCTGCAGGCAACAAGGTTGATTTTTGACGAATTTTTGCGTTAATCTTGTGCATTTTGCACTTGCTGCCGCAACTTTCGACAAAGCCATGGCCCGGCGTACCACAGCACCAGACAGCCAAGGCCGATCAGCCGGATCTGGGTGTTGGTGCAGTGGGCGTTCAGCACCCATCCGACTCCGAACGAGAACAGATTGGCCGTCAGGGCGTAGAACACGGGGTGGGGCGTTCTGCCCTCCGGCCATGGCAGCCAGCGGCAGTAGGCGAAGGCTTCTATGATGAACACCAGCACCTCCAGTGCAATATAAAGGAAGCTGCCCCACATGGGGCCCAACTGGAGCGTGCCGTAGCACAGGCCGAGGTTCAGCACGATCTGGGTGACAAAGTTGACCCTGCCGATCAGCTCGCGCTGGGCGGTGCCGGAAAGCCCGAACAGCAGGATGCCCCACGTCAACTCCAAGATCAGGGTGATGAGGACCCGGGCGGCGAAGGAGGACAGGATATCGGAGTCGTTCCGGTTGTGGTAGACCCGCATCCAGCCGTCCTCCGGGTCCAGAAGCACCTGCCACTCGCTGGAAAAGGCGTAGCGCTCCACCGGTTCCTCGCTGCGGTAGAATGCGCCGGTGTCCATATTATAGATCAGCACATAGAATTGATTGGGCGGGTAGTAGCCCCAGGTGAACTCCTGGTCATCATCGCCGAAGTATTCCTGAAAATAGCCCAGAAAGTAGTAGCCCTCGGGGGCCGGATAGTTTTTGAATGCTTCCCAGGTCTCGCGGGAGCCCATCCGCTCCCGGTAGTCTGCCGGGGCAGTCCAGGGGCCGTTGAGGGCCGTGTTGCCCAGCAGGGTGACGGCATAGTGCTGCTGATTGTAGATGTAAAGCTTTAAGTTGACCGAGGGCTTGGGGCCCATGTCTGCAAAGCAGGACAGGGAAAACAGGCAGACCAGCAGGACTGAAACGAAAAAAGAAAAAAATTTTTTGCGGAAAAGCTGCTTCATGGCGGGCGTCCTCCCTTCCCAAAACGAAAAAATCAGCACGTCTTTCTTTAAGCTGTAAACGGATGAAGGACAGCTGTTATTGCAGGGCGTTCTGCACAAAATTGGAGATAAAACTTTGTGCAGGATTTCCTGTTTTCCGGCGGAGTACAAAACGCCCGTTTTCGGGGTGCTCCGGGCCAAAATATGAACAAAATGTTTCCGACTCACGGCCAATTCAGGACACTGACTTCACGTTTATAAAGCAAAGCGCACTTTGTCACTTTACATTCATGAGCAAAACGAATTTCAGAAGAAGCTTTAATTTGTTTCACGTTTCTGGATATTGACTTTACATAAAAATTGAGGTATAGTAAGGATGCGGAGAGCGGAAAGACGCCCCGCCGACACTTGAACTTCAGGCGAGAGCCTGTGAGAAAATATAGGAGGTTTGATTATGTACTATTACATTCTGGGCTGCGGTATTG
>CAVDVT010000305.1:0-2655 GCA_963612415.1 bacterium
CTGATGAATAGCAAAAGGCAGGATACCACCGTCATGGTGATACCCTGCCTTTGCTTGTTCTTGTTTAGCGTTCCGAGTAATCTTTCCTCAGAACCTCAGATAAATAAAAAACGTACCCGAACCCTTTTTCGTAAAGAATTGGGTTCAGGTACGAACTGTATGGTGGAGAATTAGGGACTCGAACCCCAGACCCCCTGCGTGTGATGCAGGTGCTCTAACCAGCTGAGCTAATCCTCCGAATCGGAACAAGAGGATTATAGCACATTCCAGCTGCTTTGGCAAGCCCCAATTTCAAAAAATCTGCAATTTTTTCCGTCTGCCGGGCAGTTGCTCTTTTGTCCGAAATAGTGTATACTAAAAATGCACTGATTTGCGCAAAAAGAGAGGTTTTTTCAATGCTGACACTTCGCGGGATCATTACCATTCTGGTTCTGGCGGCGCTGTTTGCGCTGGCGGTCGTGTGGATCTCCAAGCAGGGCGGCTGGAAAGGTGAAGGCTGCGGCGGCAACTGCGCCTCCTGCCACCAGCACTGCGACACCCCGGAAAAGAAAAAGCAATGATACAGCAAAGGCCCCCGGACACACTGTCCGGGGGCCTTTTGGTCACAGCACACCGTAGCGGGCCGCATATACCGCCACCGTACTCAGCAGATCCAGCTGGGCTTTCTGGTAGGTGGTGCGCCCGATGCACAGCTGCTCCATCACATCTTCTTCGCTCCGGCGCTCCAGATAGCGCAGCCGGAGCAGATCTGCCCGGACGGGGTCGGTGGCGCGGTAATACTGCTCCGCCTGTTCAATGGCTCTGACCCAGCCCCAGTTGGCTGCGCTGCGCGCCCACTGCCGGGAGCCGTACTTCCACAGCGCCTCACGGGTCTTGTTCCGCTGTTCCAGGGTCATGGGCGGCTCCTTTCAGCGGCGCATGCCGTTTCCGGGGCCAAAAAAGCAGGCGTCTCGCTGCTCCATCGTCAGGCCCAGGACAGAGGACAGGCGATCGGCCTCGCTCACCTTGAACTCAGTCTCGTCGTTGAGCTTCTGCCGCAGAGTGTTGCAGTTGATGCCCAGCACCCGTGCCACATGGCCCAGCTTCAGGCCGCGGCTGTCGATGTAGGCGCGGAGTTGTGTGGTATTGGTCATAGCGTTGCCCCTTTCGATCTCAAGTTTCCGGCTCATTTCACAATCTTTGGTTGTATTATACTCATTTGTTGATTTTATGTCAACTATTTTTGGAAAGTTCTGTCTTTTTCGTTGATTTTCAAGCATCTTTCTGGTATAATCACGACAGAACATTCTTTTTCAGAGAAAGTGAGGTCTGCGCCATGTCCGAACTCTCCCGCCGCATCCTGCAGCGCCGGCGCGAGCTGGGGCTTTCCCAGGAAGAACTTGCCGCCCGGATGGGCTACCGGAACAAATCCTCCATCACCAAACTGGAAAAAGGGATCAACGACATCCCCCAATCCAAAGTCGAAGAATTTGCAGCCGCGCTGGAGACCACCCCCGCCTGGCTGCTGGGGTTGGAAGCTTCCCTGCCCTCCCCGCCGCCGGGCTTTGAGCCGCTGCCCGAGATGGTGCGTGTTCCGCTGGTGGGTTCCATTGCCTGCGGCACCCCCATCACGGCCGAGCAGAACATTGAATGCTACATCGGTGTTCCCGCCGCGTGGCACGCCGACTTTGCCCTGACCTGCCACGGCAGCAGCATGTCGCCCACCATCTGCGATGGAGACATCGTCTGCATCCGCCGCCAGCCTGAGGTGGAGCAGGGCGAGATTGCCGCCGTGCGGGTGGGCGATGAAGCCACCCTGAAGCACTTCCACCGGCAGGGCGACACCGTGATGCTGCTGGCCGACAACGCCGCCGTCTGCCCGCCCATGATCTATGCCGGGCCGCAATTGAACGAGATCCAGATCGAAGGCAGAGCCGTCGGCTTCTGCAGAGGATTATAATATGAATCATGAAGCAATGACCTTAAAAGTAATCGCCCACATCCACACTGCTTTTCCCACCAAGTTTGGCATCCCGCGCCAGAGCGGGCTGGTGGACAGCCTGCGGGGCGAGGTGATCTTTACCCCGGAATACCGCAATGCCGACGCTGTGCGCGGGCTGGAAGATTTCAGCCACATCTGGCTGGTGTGGCAGTTTTCCGGAGCTGTGCGGGACACCTGGTCCCCCACGGTCCGCCCGCCCCGCCTGGGCGGCAACACCCGGATGGGTGTGTTTGCCACCCGGTCGCCCTTCCGGCCCAATCCGCTGGGGCTTTCCAGCGTGAAGCTGGAGGCCATCGAGTACCGCCCGGAAGTCGGCCCTGTCCTGATTGTGCGGGGCGCCGACCTGATGGACGGCACCCCCATCTACGACATCAAGCCCTACATCCCCTATGCCGACTGCCACCCGGATGCTGCCGCCGGTTTTACGGCCCAGACCCAGATGCACAAACTGCAGGTCGAGTGCCCGCCCCAGCTGTGGGAGACGGTGCCCGCTCCCCTGCGGGACGGTCTGCGGGGCGTATTGGAAAACGACCCCCGCCCCTCCTACCAGCATGATCCGGAGCGGGTATACGGAATGGAATTTTCCGAGCTGGAAGTCCATTTTGTCGTAGACAGTGAGATCCTGACTGTGACCGACATCACCCGCCGCTGAGAAAGGGCCGCCCATGGAACTG
>CAVDVT010000306.1:0-2652 GCA_963612415.1 bacterium
TTGTTGACTATTGGTTTGACCTTGCCAACGAAAAAGCTGACTGGAACGGCAAGTGCGTTCTGGTTCAGCCCATCGCCCCCGGCCTGGCCAAGATGATCAACGAGCAGGAGGGTCTGTACACCCTGTACCTGCGCGGCAGCGAAAAGGGCCAGAAGGTGGATGCAAAGCGCGTGATCTCCTGCGTGTCTGACTGCGTCTGCCCCTACATTGACGGCAAGTGGGACGAAGTGCTGGCTCTGGCCCGCTCTGAGGATCTGGAGACTGTTGTATCCAACACCACCGAGGCCGGCATTGCCTACACCCAGGGCGACAGCCAGTTCGATCAGGTGCCCCCCAACAGCTTCCCCGCAAAGCTGACCCGCGTTCTGTACGAGCGCTACAAGGCTTTCAACGGCGCTGCTGACAAGGGTCTGGTCATCCTGAGCTGCGAGCTGATCGACAACAACGGCAAAGAGCTGAAGAAGTGCTGCAACAACTACGCCAAGGACTGGAACCTGGAAGCTGAGTTCATCGACTGGATGAACAACGCCAACACCTTCTGCTCCACTCTGGTGGACCGCATCGTTCCGGGCCGCATCCGTGACCCGAAGGAGCTGGCTGCTCTGGAAGAAGCCAACGGCTACCATGATGCAGTTCTGGACGTCGGCGAAGTCTTCGGCGTCTGGGTCATCGAGGGCCCTGCAGGTCTGGAGGACAAGCTGCCGTTCAAGAAGGCCGGCGTCAACGTGATGGTCGTGCCCGACGTCACCCCCTACAAGAAGCGCAAGGTCCGCATCCTGAACGGTGCCCACACCGGCTTTGTTCTGGGCGCTTATCTGGCCGGCTTTGACATTGTGCGTGACTGCATGCACAACGACACCATCCGCGGCTTCATGAACAAGATGCTGCACGAGGAAGTCATCCCCACCCTGCCCCTGGACAAGAAGGATCTGGAGGAGTTTGCTTCTGCTGTGCAGGACCGCTTCAACAACCCCTTCATCAACCATGAGCTGATGAGCATCTCCCTGAACTCCACCTCCAAGTGGAAGGCCCGCAATATGCCTTCCTTCCTGAGCTACATCGAGGAGCAGAAGCAGCTGCCCAAGTGCCTGACCATGAGCCTGGCTGCCTACATTGCCTTCTACTCCAACGACATCCAGGAGCGCACCGCCGACGGCCTGATCTGCAAGCGCCCGGCCGGCAACACCTACAAGATCCAGGATGACGCATGGGCACTGGATTTCTACTACGCTCACAAGGACGACACCGCTGCACAGCTGGTGAACGCCGTTCTGACCAACACCCAGATGTGGGATCAGGATCTGACCAAGATCGAGGGCCTGGAGGCCGCTGTTCTGGCAGATCTGGAACTGATCCGCACTCAGGGCGCCGAGGCTGCTTACAAGAGCTGCCTGTGATCTGTAACATCCATCTGGCACAAGGGCTGCTGCTTTGGGCAGCAGCCCCTTTGTGCTGTACAAGAGAGTTTTGAGGAGATATACTATGCCGCAGGCGATTCATATCAGCCCCATCGACAACGTTGTAGTGGCACTGCACCCCATTGCCAAGGGCACTCTAGTGGAAGTGGACGGCCTGTCCGTTACTGCACTGGAGGACATTCCGCAGGGCCACAAGATGGCCGTTGCCCCCATCAAGAATGGTGAAAACGTCATCAAGTACGGTTTCCCCATCGGCCACGCTACTGCAGATGCCCAGCCGGGCACCTGGATGCACACCCACAACATCCACACCAACCTGTCCGGTGAGGTGGAGTACAGCTATAACCCCGCCCCCGATCTGGCTCCGCTGCCCAAGGTAGAGCCGGAGACCTTTATGGGCTTCCGCCGCAAGGATGGCCGTGCTGCCATCCGTAACGAGATCTGGATCATCCCCACCGTGGGCTGTGTCAACGACATTGCCAAGAAGATGGTGGCCGACAACCAGGATCTGGTCACCGGCTCCATTGAGGGCCTGTACACCTTTACCCATCCCTTTGGCTGCAGCCAGACCGGCCACGACCATGCACAGACCCGCAAGCTGCTGGCTGCGCTGGTGCGCCACCCCAATGCTGCCGCCGTTCTGGTGCTGCATCTGGGCTGCGAGAACCTGCAGCACGATCAGTTCGTGGAGGAACTGGGCGAGTACGACCACGACCGCGTGAAGTTCCTGACCTGCCAGGATGTGGACGACGAGTTCACCGCTGCCCGCGAGATCCTGAAGGAGCTGGCCGCTTACGCCGGTCAGTTCAAGCGGGAGCCCATCCCCGTGAGCGAACTGGTGGTGGGCATGAAGTGCGGCGGCTCTGACGGCCTGTCCGGCATCACTGCCAACCCCACCATCGGCCGCTTCTCCGATATGATGGGCCAGCGCGGCGGTTCCACGGTGCTGACCGAGGTGCCCGAGATGTTCGGCGCCGAGGGCTTCCTGATGGATCGCTGCATCAACCACGATGTCTTTGTCAAGGCCGAACACATGATCAACGGCTTCAAGGAATATTTCATCAGCCACAATGAGGTCGTTTACGACAACCCCTCTCCGGGCAATAAGCAGGGCGGCATCACCACGCTGGAAGACAAGAGCTGCGGCTGCGTCCAGAAGGGCGGCACGGCTCCCATCATGGATGTCATCGGCTACGGTGACCCCGTGGTGACCAAGGGCCTGAGCATGCTCTAC
>CAVDVT010000307.1:0-2651 GCA_963612415.1 bacterium
GTCCATGCCAAAGCTTTCGCCGGGCTTGACCTCAAGGTCGCGGTACTCAAAGGCATCCTCGCACAGGATGATGCCATCCACGCCCTTGCACTTGAAGTGGATCTCCAGAGCCGTCAGCGTCACCTTGGAAATATTCTTGAAGGTCAGACAGACGGCGTGTTCGCCGCTGAGTTCGCCCTTGAGCAGCTCCACACAGACAAACTGCACCGGGCTGCCCGGGGTGTAGTAGTTGGCACGGGTCCGTGCAACCGGGTTAAAATTCTCCTCCACAACACTCGCTCCCTTCGCGGATCATTCGCCGTCCTGCGGAGCATCCTGCTCCGGGGCGGGCATCTCCTCGCCCAGAACGGCATTTTCAGCCTTCTCGGCGGGCTCGGCTGTTTCAGCCGGTTCGGCAGATTCTGCCGTTTCCACAGGAGTTTCCGGGGCCTGCTGAACAGGGGCATCGCCCTCACGCGGGGGCAGGGTGCCGCCCGCCATAATGGTGTTGAACTCCTGTTCGTTGAGCTTTTCACGCTCGATCAGAGCCTTGGCCAGCGCATGGAGCTGATCGATATGCTCGGTCAGGGTGCGGCGGCAGGTCTCGTAAGCTTCGTCAATGATATCCCGCATCTCGCTGTCGATCTCGGCAGCGGTGGTCTCGCTGTAGCCCTTGCCCTGGCCCAGATCACGGCCCAGGAAGGTCTCCTCCTGCGAGGTGCCGTAGACCACGGGGCCCAGCCGCTCGGAGAAGCCGTACTTGGTGATCATCTGGCGGGCAATGTTGGTGGCCTGCTGCAGGTCGTTGGAAGCACCGGTGGAGATATCTTCCAGGATCAGCTGCTCGGCCACGCGGCCGCCCAGGCTGGACACGATGTCCTCAAACATCTCGCCCTTGGTCACATAGCTGCGATCTTTTTCAGGCAGATACATGGTGTAGCCGCCTGCCTGACCGCGGGGGATGATGGTGATCTCATGCACACGGGGGTGATGCTTGCAGTAGAAGCCTGCCACAGCGTGGCCTGCCTCGTGGTAAGCGGTAAGCTTCTTTTCTTCAGGGGTCACAACGCGGCTCTTTTTCTCCGGGCCTGCCATGACCTTCATGGAAGCTTCCTCGATGTCCTCCATGGTAATGGCCTTGCGGCTGCGGCGGGCAGCCAGCAGCGCGGCCTCATTGACCAGGTTTTCCAGATCCGCACCGGCAAAACCGGCGGTGCGCTGGGCAATGACCTTCAGGGACACATCAGGAGCCAGAGGCTTCTTTTTGGTGTGGACTTTCAGGATCTCCTCACGGCCCTTGACATCGGGCAGGCCCACATAGACCTGACGGTCAAAGCGGCCGGGACGGAGCAGAGCCTTGTCCAGAATGTCGGCACGGTTGGTGGCGGCCATGACAATGACGCCGTCGTTGGCCTCAAAGCCGTCCATCTCCACCAGCAGCTGGTTCAGGGTCTGCTCACGCTCGTCATGACCGCCGCCCAGACCGGCGCCGCGCTGACGGCCCACTGCATCGATCTCATCGATGAAGATGATGCAGGGCATGGTCTTTTTGGCCTTGTCGAACAGGTCACGCACACGGGAAGCGCCGACACCAACGTACATCTCCACAAAGTCCGAACCGGAAATGGAGTAGAAGGGCACACCGGCCTCACCGGCGCAGGCACGGGCCAGCAGGGTCTTACCGGTACCCGGAGGGCCCACCAGCAAAACACCGTGGGGGATGCGGGCACCCAGAGAATTGAACTTGTCGGGGCTCTTGAGGAACTCCACAACTTCCTTCAGTTCTTCCTTTTCCTCATCCTCACCAGCCACATCGGCAAAGGTAGCGGTCTTTTTGTTCTCATGCTCGTCCTTGACCTTGGCCTTACCAACGTTCATGATCCCGCCGCCGCCAGCGCCGCCGCGCATCATGGAGAACAGCAGGAAGCCGGTGCAGCCCAGCATGCCAAGGTAGAACAGGATCTCCATCCAGGGGATAGACTCCTTGAGGGTGGTGTAATCGTACTCCATAGGCGCATCCGGGTTGGCTGCGTCGTAGGACTGGATATAGCTTTCCACATTCTCAATGAACACGTAGGCATAGGGCAGCTTATAGCGCACCGTCACCGTGCCGTCGTCGTTCTTCACCGCACCCACGGAAGACGTGGAGGAGGAGAACATGCTGCTGATCAGCCCGCCGGAAGCCTGCGTGGTGCCGGCCGCCGTGGTGTCGGGCAGCTCCATGGCGCCCTCCTTCAGGGTCAGGGTGATGATGCTGGTGTTGCGGTCCAGCGTAAAGGCTGTGACCTGATTGTTTTCAAAATAATGCACCACCGTTGAATAGCTCATGGTAGAGCCGCTGGTGCTGCTGTCGCTGGTGCCCAGCACAGACCAGACCACCAGAACAGCGGCCAGAGCCATGGCAAGGATCACAGGATTAAAGCGAGGTCGTTTCGGTTGCAAAAGGGATCAACTCCAGTTCTTGTTCGTTTTTATTTTGCGTAGATTTCCGGTTTCAGCACACCCACATAGGGCAGGTTGCGGTATTTTTCGTCGTAGTCCAGACCATAGCCCACCACAAACTCGTCCGGCACCTGGAAGCCCTCGTAATCGGGCTGGATGTCGGCCTTGCGGCGGCTGGGCTTGTCGAGGATGGTGCAGATCTTCACCGAGTTGGGGTTGCGCATCTTCAG
>CAVDVT010000308.1:0-2640 GCA_963612415.1 bacterium
CCTTACCCCCAAGCAGATCACCGGAACGGCCACAGGCCTCGGCTTTTTTCTCTGCGTCTGGCTGGCCGTCTGGGCATGGAAAGCAGGACTGCTGACCGATATGCACGTTCTGCAGGCTTACGTGAACAGCCTTGGCTGGTGGGCACCGGCAGTATTTGTGCTGGTGCAGGCGGTGCAGGTGGTCATTCCCATCCTGCCCGGCGGCATTGGCTGCATTGCGGGCGCGGTGCTGTTTGGGCCATGGCTGGGTTTTTTGTACAACTACCTCGGCATCTGCGCCGGTTCGCTGATCGCATTTGGTGTGGCTCGCCACTGCGGGCGGCCCCTGCTGGAGAAGATGTTCTCCAAAAAGCTTCTGGGAAAGTACCAGAAGTGGACCGGTAAGGGGAGCCATTTCGACTGCTGGCTGGCACTTGCCATTGCGTCCCCCGTTGCGCCGGATGATTTTCTGTGCTATCTGGCCGGGACGACCTCCATCAGCTGGAAGCGGTTTGCAACGATTATTTTGGCCTGTAAGCCGGTCACGATCGCAACGTACAGTGCGGGCCTGACAGCGGTTTTTCAGGTGATTGCCGGAATATAAGGTGGAAAAGGGAAGATTATGAACAAAATGGTGATCAATATGCTCTCTGCCGCAACGTCGGTGGAGGGACAGGGCGTTGGAAGTGCCTATATGGAACTGATCCGCCTGCTGAAAGAATATGGCAAGGATGATTTTGAAATCCGGATCAATGCCGGGCTGCGCGGCTGTGATCTGGTGCATGCACACACGGTTGGTCTGGTGAATCTGGTCAAGATGAAGCTGTTCCGCAAACCGACCATTGCGTATGTGCATTTTCTGCCCACAACACTGGATCAGACGATCAAACTGCCCGGGCCGATCTTCAAGATCTTCAAAAAATATGTTGCATATTTTTACGGCAGTGCAGATCATCTTGTTGTTGTGAACCCGGAGTTCAAAAAGGATATGGTCCAGCAGGGGCTGGACGCAAAGAAGATCACCTACATTCCGAACTTTGTCTCCAAAAAGCAGTTCTATCGGATGGACTCTGCAGAGATCGCCGCCCTGCGCAAACAGCATGGCATGGATATGGACGAGTTTGTTGTAATGGGCTGTGGACAGGTGCAGACCAAAAAAGGCGTGGATGACTTTGTTAAGGTGGCAGAGATGCTTCCGGATGTGCGCTTTATCTGGGTCGGCGGCTTTTCGTTCGGCGCCATTACAGATGGCTACGAGCGTCTGAAGAAGATCGTAGAAGATCCGCCGAAGAATGTGACCTTTACCGGGATCGTTCCCCGCGCCGAGATGAACGACTGGTTCAATATGGCAGATATGCTGTTTATGCCGTCCTACAATGAACTGTTCCCCATGGCGATTCTGGAAGCCGCCAGCACGGAGACGCCGATGCTGCTGCGGGATCTGGATCTGTATAAGGGGATCCTGTTCGAGAAGTATGCCATTGGCACCAGTGTGACGGAGTTTGCCGAGCAGATCACCGCACTGAAAGACCGCCCGGAGCGGTACGCTGCACAGGTGGAAAATGCCAAGTATATCTCGAACTATTACAGCGAAGATAATGTGTATCAGCTTTGGAAAACCTTCTATACTCGCGTTGCAGAAGGGCTTCCGGTGGATAATTAAAGCACCCTAAAAAAGAACAGCGCCCTGTTTCCCGTAGGTGGGAAGCAGGGCGCTGTTTTTGCATGGGAGCTTATTCGATGCCAGTGACCTTATAGTCCTGATCCTCAACGGCCTTCTTCAGGTCGGCGTCCGAAACATCGGCGTTCAGGGTGACGACGGCGGTGCCAGCCTCGTGGCTGACCACAGCCTCGTCCACGGCAGGCAGGGCTTCCAGAGCCTTCTTGACGCGGGCCTCGCAGTGGCCGCACATCATGCCTTCAACATGCAGGGTCTTTTTCATAGCATTGTCCTCCTTGACAGTGGGTTCGGGTTTATTTTCTTCTGCGGGCTGTGCAGAAACAGCGGGCAGGGAAGAAGCGTTTTTGATCTTGCGGTCGTGTTTGGTGCTGTGCAGGTCAAACAGGTTCAGCCGCAGGGCGTTGCTGACCACGCAGAAGCTGGAAAGGCTCATGGCGGCGGCACCGAACATGGGGTTCAGCGTCAGGCCAAAGGGGATGAACACGCCCGCAGCCAGCGGGATGCCGATGATGTTGTAGATGAACGCCCAGAACAGGTTCTCGTGGATGTTGCGCAGGGTGGCGCGGCTGAGCCGGATGGCAGCGGGCACATCAAAGAGCTTGGAGTTCATCAGAACGACATCGGCGGCGTCGATGGCAACGTCGGTGCCTGCACCAATGGCAATGCCGGTGTCGGCGCGGGTCAGGGCAGGAGCGTCGTTGATGCCGTCGCCCACCATGGCCACCTTGCCACTTTCCTGCAGCTTGCGGATGACCGCTTCCTTGCCGTCGGGCAGGACGCCTGCAATGACCTCATCCACACCGGCCTGTTTGCCAATGGCATCGGCGGTGCGCTGGTTGTCGCCCGTGAGCATCACGACCCGGATGCCCATGTTCTGCAGCTCCCGGATAGCGCGGGGGCTGTCCTCCTTGATGGTGTCGGCCACGGCGATGACGCCCATCAGACGGCCTGCGCCGCCAAAGAACAGAGGCGTTTTGCCC
>CAVDVT010000309.1:0-2632 GCA_963612415.1 bacterium
CTCCCCTGCTCAAAATAAATCGCACTGACATCTCGATTTCTTGTTTTTCATTATTTTAACTTTTGCAATTATAAATAGATTCGCATAGAAAAACACCTCAGGATCTTCTCCTGAGGTGTTTTTGCAATTGCATCCGAAAATCTTCCGCTGTTCTGTTCACTTCCTCTTATACTTCAACGGCGTCTGCACCTGTGCCCGGATCTTGAGCAGATAGGTGCGGGTCTGCTCCACGCCGCGCAGGATGGCGGCCACCTGCTGTTGCTGTTCCGGCGTCAGGCTCTCGTCCTCGGCCAGCAGTTCCGCGTTGCCCTCGATGATGGTCAGGGGTGTTTTCAGCTCGTGGGACAGCTGGATGATCTGCTCCCGCTGCTGCTGTTCCAGCTTCCACTGGGCCTGAAGGCTGGCGGTCAGCTCCTGCCCCATGGTCTGCAGGGCGGTCAGGGCCTCGTCAAACTCCCGCACCTGCGCCCCGGTAAAGCAGATATCCTCCACGCCCTTTTTCTCGGCCACCTGCCGGGAGACATCGGTCAGCCGCCCGGTTTCCCGGGCCAGAAGCTTTCCGGAGCAGTAGGTGCGCCACGCAATGACCCCCGCCAGCAAAATCAGCCCAAACACCAGATATGAGGCCTGCAAGTCGGGCAGAACACCCCGCAGGGCCGGGTCCGCATAGGGCACCGCGTAGTCAAACTGCAGCCGGCAGAACGTCCCGTCCTGCAGCTGGGCATTGGCGTAATACTGCGCGTACCCCAAATGCCAGGTCCCGGTGCCGCGCTGATCTTCCAGTGCCCACCGCAGATGTCGTTCATCCATATTGGTCGCCAGAACTGTGTCGCTCTCCCGGTTCTCGAACAGGACATAGCGGCAAAGCGGGTCCAGCCGGGCCGGGTCAAAGGTTTCCGCCGTCATCTGGGGCAGGATATTCTGGGCAGCTTCATTGGATACTCGTGCGGCCTGGTTGGCCGGAAGGGCCCGCCCGCTGTTGATCACCCAGATCAGCACTGCAAACCACAGCAGAATCGCCAGCACACAGCAGAGCGCCGTCTGCACCAGATACCGCAGCAGCACGGCCCAGAGCGCGGTCAGCTTTCGCTTTTCCATTGATACCCCACCCCCCAGATGGTTTTCAGCAGTGTTTCCGGCTCGGGCACCCCCGCAGCCCGGAGCTTGGCCCGGATGTTCTTGATGTGCTGGGTCACGGCGGTATCGTCCGCTGTGCCATCCACGCCGAACACGGCCTCGTAGATCTGCTCTTTGGTAAAGGTCTGCCCGGCGTTCAGCGCCAGATATTCGCAGATGGCATATTCCGACCGGGTCAGCGGCAGGGCCGCCGCCCCCACCGCCGCCTGCCGGGCCGACAGATCAAAGCTGACCCCGCACCGCACCAGCCGGTGGGCCGGGGTACGCTTCTGCCGCCGCAGGTGTGCCCCCACCCTAGCCCGCAGTTCCGCCACCCGGAAGGGCTTGGCAAGGTAGTCGTCCGCACCAATGCCCAGCCCTTCCAGCACCGAAGCTTCGTCTGTGCGAGCCGTCAGGAACAAAATGGGAGCATCGGTCTGGCTGCGGATGCGGCGGCAGACCGCAAACCCATCCTCGTCCGGCATCATGACATCCAGCAGAATGCAGTCCGCCCAGCGGCAGAGGGCCTCTGTCAGATTTTCACCCGAGCTGCGGGCTTCGACCCGGTGGCCATCCCGCTCCAACGCAGTCTGCACTACCCTGCACAGATCCGGGTTATCATCCACCACCAGAACATTTGCCACAAGATCACCTCATCACGTTATAAAGCAGGCAGGAAGCGCCATACAGCAGGTACACATGGGCCGGATAGAACCAGTAGAACAGCTGCTTATGCCCGGTGCCGCGCCGGCCGTTGTACAGCAGCATCAGCAGGGCCGCAAACACGCCAAACCACTCGTAGTAAGTCGTAAACATCTGCGTCCACACAAAATCCGGCTGACCGTGTGCGGCCAGATAAACAAAAACGAATTCTGCTAAAAATGTAACCACACTCCACACAACTGCCTGCAGCTTGCGGTGGTTCCGCAGCGCATACAGCACCACACCGCCCAGCAGATAGGCCCAGCCGCCGTCCGTGATACCTGTCCACATGGGCAGCGGGCTGGTAATAAGAAACGCGATCACCGTGGACGCCCACGGCATCTGCTGGACCTGCGGGAACGCGCCCAGCAATGCCGCGACCACAAAGGGCCAGCCAATCACTGCCAGGATCGCCGCAGTGCCTTTGCCGTACTTTTTCCCTTTCAGCCAATCCATGCCCTGCCACACAATGCACAGCAGAACAAAATCCTGAAAAATAGCGTTCAATGGATAAAATCCATCTCCGCGCCGCAGCCAGCCGCCATAGATCATAAAGAACTCTACGGCCGCCATTCCGGCTCCGATGGCCCAGATGCGCAGGAAATACCGCTTACGGTCATGGGTGTGTGCAAAGCCCTCCACCGTGCAGAACAGGAACAGCGGCGCACTGAGACGTGCCGCCATACTGAACCATTCCGGAACCGCTCCGGTAAACTCAAAAAAGTAGTGGATGTGGTCCAGCACCATCAGCACCAGCGCGATGGTTTTGAGCTGGGTACCGTCCAGCCCGGTTTTCAATTTTGTCAGCATACAG
>CAVDVT010000310.1:0-2629 GCA_963612415.1 bacterium
CCATTGAGGGTGCTGCAGGCCCCACCGCCGACAGCAAGAAGGCCATGGGCGGCGGCATCGGCGATATCCTGCCGCAGGTCTCCACCGATGCTCTGATGGAGGGCACGCAGGAAAAGCTGGATGTTTACAGCTACCACTATTATAACGGTGTGTCTGAGCGTCTGGCTTCCATCATGCCCATGTCCCACTGGGACGGCAGCCGCGCCCTGAGCGAGGAGTACATGGATGTTGCCATCAACATGGCAAAGTTCCACGCCGAAAAGCGCGACGCCTACTGCCCCGAGGGCGAAATGTGGGTCACCGAGGCCGGCGATGCCGGCGGCGGCGGCGACACCTGGGCTTCCACCTATCTGGATGTGCCCCGCACCCTGAACGAGCTGGGCGGCTTCTCTGCCATCAGCCGCGGCATCATCTTCCACAACACGCTGGCTTCCAGCGACTACGGCTACCTGAAGCCCGAGGTCTTTGACCCCCGCCCCAACTACTTTGCCGTTCTGCTGTGGAACCGCCTGATGGGCACCACCATCTACGACGCCGCAGAGCCTGTGCGTGAGGGCGCACACGTCTACGCACACTCCCGTGCCGACGGCAAGCCCGGCGCAGCCTACCTCATCATCAACAACTCTGAGACCGAGCCCACCAAGGTCACGGTGAACAAGGACGCTGAGATCTACCAGCTCTCTGCCGAGACCCTGCGCAGCCAGACCATGCGCTGCAACGGCAAGGATCTGGTTCTGGGCGAGGGCAACACCCTGCCCGAGGACGCCCTGGCTCCCACCAAGATGTATGTGGATGAGCTGGAGCTGCCTCCCGCCACCTGCACCTTTATTGTGGTGTAATATCGCACTTTGCAAGCTCTCCATCCTCCGGGATGGGGAGCTTTTTGCATTCACAGCCCTCTCAGGCTCACTTTGCTCGCCAGCTCCCCCAAAGGGGGAGCCAACGCATCTTCCCGGCAAACAACTGCAAATTTGCACTGCTTCATCAAAAAGCCGCAATCGCCTCTCCCTTTGGGAGAGGTGGCAATGCGTCAGCATTGACGGAGAGGGCTTTTGCAAACAAATCATGAACTTTTAGCCAGCCTATTGATTTGTATAATATTATATGCTATATAATATTCAGACTCATACAATATTGATCCGCAAAGGAGGCCGAATGCCATGAGTTTTCCCATCAGTGCGGCACTGCTGGACGCCATTGTGCTGGCGGTGGTGGCCCGGGAGCCGGAAGGCACCTACGGCTACAAGATCACACAGGAGATCAAGCAGGGGCTGGATCTGAGCGAATCCACCCTCTACCCGGTGCTGCGGCGGCTGCAGAAGGACGGCTGCCTGACGGTGTACGATCTTTCGTGCAACGGCCGCAACCGCCGCTATTACCGCATTACCGCCGTGGGGCGGGAAGCGCTGACCGTCTACCGTGCCCAGTGGAAACAGTACGCAGCCAGCATCGGAACCATTTTAGGGGAGGAATGAACCATGACACGCGATGAATTTATGAAGCGGCTGGAGCAGCTGCTTGCCGCCCTGCCCAGCGCGGAACGCCGGGATGCACTGGATTACTACGATGAATATTTTGACGCCGCCGGGCCTGAAAAAGAAGCTGAGACCATTGCCGAGCTGGGCAGCCCCGAGGAAGTAGCCCGCAAAATTCTGGAAGATCAGCCTCAGGTGCCCAGCTTCGCCGATCCCAACCGCCAGAATGCTCCCCTGCCGCCCGAGCCGCCCCGCCGGGGGCGTTCCCACATCCACTGGTTCCTGCGCTGGGCCGGGCTGGCTGTGGTGGTCATCATCCTCGGCATGTATCTGCTTCAGCATACCGCTGCCCGGCAGGTACACCAGTCCTGGGAGACCTCCGAAGTTGTTTCCGAACCGCATCATACGGAAACCAGCCACGACAAAGCTGCCACGGAGACCAGCACACCGGTCGATCCCTCTGAGCCCATGGAACTGACCGGAGACTACAACTCCCTGACCGTCTCGCCGGACACCCTGAAAAAACTGACCCTCGACATGGACGCCGGTTCCGTGACGTTTGAGCAGAAGTCCGGCATCACCGAGGCCACCCTCACTTTTGTCAATAAACCGGATAATACCCGGCTGACGGTCAAATTTGACGCTTCCGGTTCCTCGATCTCTTACACCCTGCGCAACAACCACCTGAACACCAAGGCCGACAAGATGCAGGTCATCATCACCCTGCCCGCCGAGTTCGAGATGAGCCGGCTGGACGCCGACTTTGACATGGGCAGCCTGACGCTGGGCACCCTGACTGTGGACAAACTCACTGCCGACATGGACATGGGTTCCGTGACCGCCGATACCCTGACCTGCAGCGATGCAGACCTGGAACTGGACATGGGCAGCTTTACCGCCGACGCCGTTACCGCCGGGAAGCTGACTGCGGTAAGCAGCATGGGTTCCATCACCATTGACCGGCTGGACTGTCCGGACAGCGACCTCTCCACCGATATGGGCAGCATCACCGCCTCCCTCACCGGCACAGAGCGTGATTACCGCATCGATGCCGAAGTTGATATGGGCAAGCTGACCATTGACAACACTTCCCACACAAGCAGCTATACCACCACCTCCGGTTCCCGCAGCCTGAAGCTCTCCGACAGCATGGG
>CAVDVT010000311.1:0-2626 GCA_963612415.1 bacterium
GGCCATGGCAGCCATGGCACCTGCAAACGCCGCAAGGATCAGGGTGACAGAGCTGGTCAGCAGACCGTGGTTCAAAAACATCACCATGACCAGTGCCACCGCCAGCTTGGCCCCGCTGGAAATGCCCATGACAAAGGGGCCTGCAATGGGGTTTGCAAAAAAGGTCTGGAGCAGATAACCGGCGGCGGAGAGGGCAGCCCCCAGCAGCACGGCCATCACGGCCCGGGGCAGGCGCAGCTGGGTGATGATGCCAACGCTCAGCGCATCCTGCCCGCGGCCCAGCAGTGCCGCCAGCACGGCACCGGGGGTCAGCGCCACACTGCCCCAGAACAGGTTGGCAGCAAACAGCACCACCAGTGCAAGGGCAAGGAAGCTGTATGAAACGATCAGGCGTTTGCGGGTCATAGGGTGTCCTTTCATCAGATGGATCGGGGCAGAGCTTCCCCCAAGGGGGAAGCTTTTACTGTACTTTACTTAGCAGAGTCAGACCGGTCGGCGAATCCTCGGTCAGGACGCGGTGCAGTTCCAGAATAAAATCGGCCAGCGACATGCTCTGCTGGAAAAAGCTCTGGGTGGTACACCAGACATTTCCGTTTTGCACGGCCTTGAACTCAGCCAGCAGGGGACATTTGGCCGTCAGTTCCCCGGTGGCGGCAATAACGCCCTCAATGGTGCTGTTATAAATGAGAAGATCCGCGTCCTTTGCCCCGGCGTAAAAATCTTCCAGCGGCAGGTTCATGGTGGAAAGGTTATTGCCGCTGTCGGTCAGGTCGGCAAACACGTAGTCACCGCCGGCCATCCCGATCATCTGGGCCACATAGTCGCCGCCTTTGCGCACATTGGCCAGGTTGTTGGCCGTGATGGAGAAAAAGGCGCAGGTCTTTCCGGTGGAAGGCTGATCCAGCAGCGGCGTGATGCGTTCCACCTGCCGGGCGAACAGCTGTTCCGCCAGTTCTTCTTTGCCCAGCAGGATGCCGTAAAATTTCAGCCACTCCATCCGGGCAAGGGGACTGCTCTCGTAGCTGGAACGCTCCACCAGCACCGGAATGCCGAACCGCTCCAGCTGTTCTTTGACCTCCGGGGTGTGGAGGATCATGGTGTTTTCAATGGCAAGGCTGCAGCCCGCCGCAAGGATCTGCTCGTAGTCCGGGGCGCTGTACTTGCCTGCGTAGGCAATGCGCCCGGCTTCCATGGCGGCACGGGCTTCATCGAGATACCAGCCCTCGGCCCGGGTGCCGGAAAGGGCAACGCTGTCCAGAGCGTCCAGTGTGATGAACAGATCCATCACGGAAGTGGAGACCAGATAGATGTTCTCCACCGGCTGGCGCAGAACGACCACATCTTCCGGAAGTTCGTCCACCTCGGCGGCATCTTCCGGAACCACAAGGAAGCGCTGCTCCGAATCGGGGATGGTCAGCAGGGTATAGCCGCCCTCATAGCAGTCGGCCGTGAACTGCTGAGCATATTCCAGCGGATACGCGTGGTAAAAGACCAGCTTCTCCGTGCGGGCAGGGGCAGTCTGCTTTGCGGAACAGCCTGCCAGCAGCAGGGTAGAAGCGGGAAGGGCGCACAGAAATTGTTGTCGGGTAAGTTTCATGGGCTCAGTTCATCGTAAACGTCAGCGTGTATTCGATTTCATGGGGGGTACTCATGGCCACGGTGTCGGCCGTCACAGAGAGGGGAGTGCCCAGCGCGGCCACAGGGATCTCAAACGTGGAATTGCCCTCGGTGTTGGTGGGCAGATACTTCTCACCGTCCACGATCATGTAATCGTAGTTGGGGCTGCTCCACACGATGACGGCGGTCATTTTGCCGCCCTCTACGGTCAGGGCTGCGGGGCTGTCCACGGTGGCGCGGCCGGAACCGCCCTCCAGCGTGACATTCACGCTGTACACGCCGTCTGCCGGGGTCTCAGCGGCTTCCTCGGTCTTGGGCTGTGCATCCCGCACGCTGACCGTGTGGTCGTACCACTTGCCCTTGGTGCCCAGAATGGCCAGCTGGAAGTCTTCGCCCACAGCGGTCAGGGGGATATCAAAGCCGTACACTTCCTCAGAAGTGCCGTCGGAGTAGGTCACGGTGTCGGTGGTGGGCAGCAGCCAGTCGGCCTTGTTGGCCTCGGCATCCGAAGCGGCGCCGAGGTACAGGTTGACGATCTTTTTGGAAGCAAGGCTGATGTGGAAGGTCATCCGGCCGTTTTCCACCGTCAGGGTGCCCTTGCCATCGCAGGCTTCGTTGGCGTGGAACATGCTGCTGTCGGTGTCGAACTCAGCGGTGTAAACACCATCGGGCAGGGCGGCTTCGGTGCTGACCTCGGAAGAAGCAGCGGTGCTTACCGCAGAAGAAACCTCTGACGAAGCGGCAGAGGAAGAAGCGGATGCCCCGCAGCCGGTCAGGACAGCGGCCAGCATCAGGGAAGCAGCGGAAAGAGAAAGAAACTGTTTGCAGCGCATAAATAAAATACCTCAAAGCACTAAAATTAAAAATGGGGCGGTTACATGCCCTCTCAGTCTCGCGGCGCTCGCCAGCTCCCCCAAGGGGGGGAGCCAACGCATCTGACGGGCAGACGGCTGCAAATTACAGCACACTGCCCCAGAGCCGCAATCGCCTCTCCCTTTGGGAGAGGTGG
>CAVDVT010000312.1:0-2619 GCA_963612415.1 bacterium
GTCATGCCGTGGCCGGTGTCGTCCACCGCGATGGTCAGACCGTGGTCATCCTCGCCGAGGAACAGCCCCACCTGCTTGAGCGGTTCAGTCTTGACGGCCTCAAAAGCGTTTTCCACCAAGTTGCCCACAATGGTGACAAGCTCCCGGCTGGAAAGATAAGCGCTGTGCAGGGGCAGAGTGCTGTCGCGCCGGAGCGAGAACTGGATGCCCAGTTCCCGCGCATGGCTGGCCTTGCCCAGCACCAGAGCCGCCACAGTGGGGTTCTGCAGCTGCCGGACGATGCTCTGATAGTTGTCCTCCACATCTTCGCTCACGCCGTTGATGAACTCAATGGCCTTCTGCGTCTCGCCGATCTGGAGCAGACCGGAAATGACATGGAGCTTGTTCAGGAACTCGTGGGTGTTGGCGCGCAGGGCTTCAATGACATGGTTGGTGCCGGTAAGCTGCTGGTCGATGCGGGTGTACTCGGTGCGGTCACGCAGGATGAGCAGGACACCGGCCTTGTCCAGCGGCACGATCTTGGCAAGAAAGGTGTACTCGGCCCACTCGGTCAGCAGGTCGGAATAGGAAGCGCCCTCTGCAAACGCAGTGTGAACTTCCGGCCAGAGGGGAAATGCTACGGGAAGATGCCCTTCCCCGATAATATTTTTGGCGCGGGCATTGGTGAACAGCAGGGTCCCGTCCGGCGCAACGGCAAGCAGGCACTCGTTCAGATGGTCCAGCACTTCCTCGCGCTGTAAGTACATCTGTGCAAAGGTGCGCGGCTCGTGCCCCAGCAGCGAACTGCGGACGCTCCTTGCCAGCAGCCAGGAAAGGCCAAGTCCCACGGCCAGCACCAGCGCAAACACCAGAAGGAAGCTCAAAATCAGCTCCTGCTTTTCTTTCTGGATGTTGGCCATGGACGCGCTCACCATCACGAAGCCGATGGGCGTTCCTTCCACATTATAAACAGTCTGAAACGCTCTGCGCTGGTCAGCTTCCACGCCGTGGCGGGTGGTGATGTAAGGCGCACTGCCGCTCTCTGCCTCTGCTTCGTCACCGCCTGCGAACTGCTGGCCAATAAGAGCATGGTCCGGGTGGTAGACACGCCTGCCGGTAGTGTTGGCAATGACGATGTAGTCCACTCCTTCCGTTTCGGCGACCAGCGCATCCAGATGCTCTGTCCACCGTTCAGCGGCGGTGCCATCTGTCAGGGCGTTTTCGGTATCGCTGCTTTCGGCCACGATACGGGCGGTCAGAGCAATACGGTCATCCAGTTCGGTATCAAAGCTGTGGAGCCGCTGTGGGATCAGCGTTGCACCCAACAGCACCAGCACGCCCACCAGCAGGGCCGAACACCCCAGCATCAGCTTTTGCTGGAGGGTCAGGTGATTCGTTCGTTTCACGGGCCTGCACTCCTTTCCTCTTTGAACTTAGTATAGCGTATTTCTGCGTGCGTTTCCACTTTCTTTACTTGCAAAAGGCCGGTTTTGGACCCTTGATTTTTTCTTTACTTTCCAAACATTTCGTTTAGTTTCCAAAACTTTTCTTTTGCCGGATGCGGTGGTATCCTCAAGCCACAACAAGGGCGCAGCCCGAACACAAAAACACTTTGTCAGGAAAAAGGAGAAACGTACCATGGATTACAACAAGCTCGCACTCGAAATGCACGAATCTCACAAGGGCAAGATCTCCGTTGTCTCGAAGGTCGAGGTCAAGACCCGCGATGACCTGTCCACCGCTTACACCCCCGGCGTGGCTGAACCCTGCCGCAAGATCCGGGACGACAAGAAAGAGGTCTACCGCTACACCGCCAAGGGCAATCTGGTGGCAGTTGTGTCCGACGGCACCGCCGTGCTGGGTCTGGGCGACATCGGCCCGGAAGCTGCCATGCCGGTGATGGAGGGCAAGGCCATCCTGTTCAAGACCTTTGCGGACATCGATGCCTTCCCCATCTGCCTGGATACCAAAGACCCGGACGAGATCGTAAAGACCGTCAAGTATCTGGCCCCGACTTTCGGCGGCATCAATCTGGAGGACATCAGCGCGCCCCGCTGTTTTGAGATCGAGCGCCGCCTGAAGGAGGAACTGGACATCCCTGTGTTCCACGATGACCAGCATGGCACTGCGATTGTAGTTTCCGCCGGTCTGCTGGGGGCCCTGAAGCTGGTGAAGAAGGACATCCACGAGGTCAAAGCCGTCATCAACGGCGCAGGCTCCGCCGGTATTTCCATCTGCAAGCTGCTGCTGGAGCTGGGCATCGGGGATGTGGTCCTGGTGGACCGCAAGGGTGCATTGGCCCCGGGTGAGGACTGGATGAACCCCGCACAGGCAGAGATGGCCCAGCGCACCAACGCCGAGCAGATCCACGGCGACCTTGCTGCCGTCATGAAAGGCCGCGATGTGTTCATCGGCGTGTCGGCTCCCAATGTGGTGACTGCCGAGATGGTCTCCACCATGGCCAAAGATGCCATCGTCTTTGCTATGGCCAACCCCACCCCGGAGATCATGCCGGACGAAGCCAAGAAGGGCGGTGCCCGCATCGTAGCCACCGGCCGCAGCGACTTCCCGAATCAGATCAACAATGTGCTGGTCTTCCCCGGCATTTTCCGCGGCGCACTCGATGCGCAGGCGACCGAC
>CAVDVT010000313.1:0-2592 GCA_963612415.1 bacterium
GAACACCACCGAAAAGTATCAGGTGACCAAGAGCGACCTGCGCAAGACCGCTGACCGCTACAACTTTATGGCCTGCAACATCTTCAACTACGAGTCCCAGATGGGCCCGGCTGTGGCCTGGGCGCTGGCCCCCGTGCTGCGCAAGATCTACAAGAACGACGAAGATTACAAGGCAGCCCTGAACAACCACTTCAGCTACTTTAACTCCACCACCGTGATGTCCAGCATCATCCTGGGTGCAACGCTGGCCACGGAGGAGCGGGACGGCATTGCCGCCAAGGAAACGGTCCAGTCCCTGAAGACCAGCCTGATGGGCCCCTTTGCAGGCGTTGGTGATACGCTGGTCTGGGTGCTGTGGCCCACCATCATCGGCTCCATTGCCGGTTACATGGCTCAGCAGGGCAACCCCCTGGGCGCCATCATCTGGCTGATCTGCAACATTGCGTTCTGGTTCGTCAAGCGGAAGATGTTTGCCGTGGGCTACACCTCCGGCACCAAGCTCATCACCAACCTGGGCAGCCGCCTGTCCGCCTTTACGGAGGCAGCGTCAATCATGGGTCTGAGCGTGGTGGGCGCGCTGATCGCCACCTCGGTCAAGGTGAACACCGCCCTGCAGTTCCATGTGGGCGAGGTTGCCCTGAACGTGCAGACCGATGTGCTGGACAAGATCATGCCGGCCTTGCTGCCGGTGCTGCTGACCCTGCTGGTGTACAAGCTGCTGGGCAACAAGAAGTGGACCCCCACCAAGCTGATCCTGCTCATCATCGCCATCTCGCTGGTGGGTTCCTTCTTCGGTATTCTGGCCGTCTGATGCGGCGGTTGATCGCGCATCCTGAGAACCTGAGAAAATGATAAGAGTGGAAATGCAAGAGTAAATAGAGAGGGTTTTACGATATGAAACGTGTTCTGGTTTTGGCTTCTCACCACCGTCTGGCCGACGGCATGAAGGATTCGCTGCTCTTTGTGTCCAACTGCGAGATGGAAGTTGCCGCCCTGTCCGCCTATGTGGACAACCAGCCCATCGATGAGGCCGTCAAGAGCCTGATGGACGGCTTTGCCCCGGAAGATGAGGTCATCATCCTGACGGATATGACCTCCGGCAGCGTCAACCAGAAGTTCTTCCCCTATGTCAGCCGCCCCCACACCCACCTTGTCAGCGGCATGAACCTGCCGCTGGCCTTCACCATCGCCATGGAGGACGCCGACGACTACATCTCCGCTGAACGGATGCGGGAGATCGTGGAGGAGTCCCGCGCCGAGATGAAGTATGTCAACGATCTGGCTGCGGAGGGAGATGACGAGGATGAATAACACCGAGTGGTGGAAAAAAGCCGTTGTCTATCAGGTCTACCCCAAAAGCTTCTGTGACTCCAACGGCGACGGCGTGGGCGACCTGAACGGTGTGCGCGAAAAGCTGCCCTATCTGGCAGACCTGGGCGTGGATGTCCTCTGGTTCAACCCCATTTACAAGTCTCCTCAGGTGGACAACGGCTATGATATTTCCAATTACCGCGAGATCGAGCCTGCTCTGGGCACCATGGCGGATTTTGACGCCCTGCTGGCCGCGGCCCACAAGCTGGGGCTGAAGATCATTCTGGATCTTGTGGTGAACCATACTTCCGACCAGCACCCCTGGTTCCAGGAGGCCAAAAAGAGCCGCGACAACCCCTACCACGATTACTACATCTGGAAGGACGAGGTGCCCAACAACTGGGGTTCCAGCTTTGGCGGCTCCACCTGGGAGTATGTGGACAGCGTGGCCCAGTATTACCTGCACTGCTTTGCCAAGGAGCAGCCCGACCTGAACTGGGATAACCCCAGAGTGCGGGCCGATGTCTACGACATCCTCCGCTTCTGGCTGGACAAGGGCATCGACGGCTTCCGGATGGACGTCATCACCCTGATCTCCAAAGACCCCGCCTTCCCCGACGGCCCGGTGATCCAGAACAAGGCCTACGGCAGCTACTATGCAGGCTGCGCCACCGGCCCCCATGTCCATGAGTATCTGCAGGAGATGAACCGGGAAGTCCTGTCCCACTACGATGTGATGACCGTGGGCGAGGCGCCCCACACCAGCGCCGATCAGGCCATGCTCTACACGGCGGCAGACCGCCATGAGCTGGACATGGTGTTCCACTTTGACCATATGCACCTGGATTACGACGAGAATGGCAAGTACGCCCGCAATCGGGTGCCCCTGCCGGAGCTGAAGCGGGTGATGACCGAGTGGCAGGAGAAGATGCACGCCTGCAGCGGCTGGAACAGCCTGTACTGGAGCAACCACGATCAGGCCCGTGCGGTCTCCCGCTTTGGCAATGAGAGCCCGGAGTACCGGGTGGACAGCGCCAAGATGCTGGGCACTGTGCTGCACATGATGCAGGGCACCCCCTACATCTACGAGGGCGAGGAGCTGGGCATGACCAATGCACACTTCACCTCGCTTGACCAGTACCGCGACCTGGAGGCGCTGGACATCTACCACGATTTCACCACCCGCAAGGGCTTCAGCCCCGAGGATACGCTGGAACTGCTGTCCCTCAAGAGCCGCGACAATGCCCGCACCCCCATGCAGTGGACAGCAGGCCCCAACGC
>CAVDVT010000314.1:0-2592 GCA_963612415.1 bacterium
GATCTGGTGCTGATGGATATCCAGATGCCCAAGATGGATGGCTACACCGCCACCCGCCAGATCCGCACCCTGAACGGCGCGGTGGCCAACATCCCCATCATTGCCATGACGGCCAATGCCTTTGAGGAAGACCGGAAAAAGGCCATTGAAGCGGGCATGAACGGCCATGTGGCAAAACCCATTGAGGTGGATACCCTGCTGGCAACGTTGGCTCATGCACTGGCCTGAAAATGAATTGAAAAAAGCGGCTGCATCAAGCAGCCGCTTTTTCTATGGGCGCAGTTACATCAGTGCCGTCAGCACCAGCGCGCAGAGGGGCAGGATGACGATGCTGAGCAGGGTGGTCAGCACCACGCACCCGGCGGCAAAGTGTTCGTCGTGGCCGAACTGCACGGCAAACACCGAGGTGATGGCGGCAGCAGGGCAGCACTCCAGCAGCAGGACCACCTGTGCCGACATGCCGAACCGGAGCAGGCCCAGCGCTGCAAACGCAGCCAGACAGACGGCCGGGATCAGGAGCATCCGCACCCCGGCCAGCTTCCAGACGTGTTTGTCGCGCAGGATGCTGCCCAGATCTCCGGAGGCGATCAGGATGCCGGTGATGATCATGGACAGGGGCGTGTTCATGTTGCCCAGCAGTTCCAGCGGCTGGGCAATGAGGGTGGGTACCGGGATCTGGAGCAGGTAGACGGCAAGACCCACCACCATGGCGTAGAGGACCGGGGTGTGCAGCAGGCTGCGGGCAATGGTCCTGGGGTCGCTGCTGCCGCTCACCATGCCGTAGCCCATGGTCCAGAGCAGGATGTTGAACACCGTGACGTAGGCGCTGGCGTAGAGCAGACCCTCCGAGCCGAACAGGGCCGAGATGAGGGGAAAGCCCATGTAGGCCGCGTTGGAAAAAACGCAGGCAAAGCGGAAGATGGGGGCGCGGCGGTCCTTCTGGCGGGCGGTCAGCAGCAGGGTGATCACTGTGCCAATGAGGATGGCCAGTACGCTCAGCCCGAACGCCGCCAGCAGGTTGTGCAGGATTTCGGCGCTGAACTCCATCATATAGGAGTGGACGATCATGGCGGGCACTACCAGATTGACCAGCAGGGAAGAAAGCGTCTGCCGCCCCTCCGGTTTCAGCCAGCCCATCTTCACGCCAAGCGCTCCGGCGCCAATGAGCAAAAACAGCACAGCCACCTGCTGTGCGCAAATCTGTGCAAGCTCCATCTTGGGTCCCTCCTGATGCAACTGAAAGATATATGCTTGAATACAACAATGATATAGCATAAACGGACCCACATTGCAAGAGGAAAACAAAAAATCTCTGCCCGAAAAGAGCAGAGATGAAAAAATGTCCGGAACAAGGGGTCACAGAATGACGTTTTTGATGAGCAGGGAAACGCTGCCGTCCGGGTCGTGGAGGAACTCCACCTCCGAGTCGGAACCCAGCAGCTCGGTGGGGATCTTGACCTCGATGCCGTTGGCGGTGTGGATGCTGCGGCTCTCCATCCGGCGGATACGGGCAGGTGTTACGGTAACGGGCGCTGCGGCCTCCTCCAGCACGTCGCTTTTTTCCACATAGTCGTCAAAGGGAACAGCGGCCAGCGGGTATTCCTCGGCCAGCTGGCGGCGCACCTGCTCCACAGAGACCTGGTTGTCGTTGACGGCGGCCTGATTGGCAATGAGCATGGCCACCTGAGCGTCGGCATGGGGTTCATCCTCATAGGTGTCCTTCACGGCCTGGGCCGCGGCCTCCTGAATGGCCTGCAGCTTTTTCTTTTCCGGCTCGGCCTGGGTGTACTGGAACACCACCGTAGAAAGGTAAAATTCCTTGTGACCGTCAATGTCGTATTTCTTTTCCAGCAGGCGCATGGAGTAGTCGGTCAGGTTGACAAGGGCCCCTTCCTCCACCTTGCCGGTCTGGGTGGGCAGGCAGATGCGCTGCTGGATGATGGAGTTGACGGGGGCGCCCTCCACCGTCTCGGTGTGGTGGATGTAGCCGTTTTTATAGTTCAGCTTCAGGATGCCAAGCCACGGCGCGCCGTCGCGGGTAAAATCCACCACGGCCAGGTCGCCGCTGGGAATGGTGGTGTGGGCGTGCATATAATCAAACAGGACGCCTGCAATGCGGCAGGACAGGTCGATGAAATCGGTATTGTGTTCCAGCTCGTACCGGAACGCAGAGTCCGACAGGGGGCGGCACTGGCGGATGTCGTCGCTTGCCAGCAGCTTTTCAATGTGGTTTTGCAGGTAGGCAGTTTTTTCTGCCGTCAGTTCCATGCCGCTGCCGCTGAGGATAGGGGCGTCCAGCATGGTGTCCAGTACGTGCAGAATTGCCTGATGGATGATGATCTCCATGGGTCAGACCTCGTTTCGTGGCAAATTTCAGATTCCTGTCCAGTATAACACATCCGCCCGGAAAAGGCGAGGGCAAAAACGCCTTGTCATCCGGCGCAGGAGATGCTACAATGGAGCTGACCCAATAGCCAGACAAAAACCGAAAGGGGAATGTACTATGGAATTCCGGGACAAACCCATGCAGAACCTGATCCGCATCAAGGAGAAGGACATCTGCAAAAACGTGCAGGAGCTGCTGCTGGACGG
>CAVDVT010000315.1:0-2150 GCA_963612415.1 bacterium
CCGAGAAACTGGTTCAGAAGGCTGGCCAGAGAGCCTGCTGCATTGGCCAGCATGGAGATCTGGGAACTGTTGGCGGAGACCTGAAGATATTGATCTTCACAGTTTTCCTGCTTCAGGCTGTCGTAGACCAGAGCGGTGGAAGTGCCGGAGAACATGGTCATGGCCAATGCGTTCAGCCCCATGGCAAAGCAGATGGAGAACAGGTTCGGGGCAAAGGCCATCAGCAGGCTTTGTGCAGCCATGCACACCCCGCCGAACACCATGGTCTTCTTCCGGCCCAGCAGATCTGCCGCCATGCCGCTGGGGACCTCGCACAGCAGGCTGACGATGTGGAACACGCTTTCGGCCAGGCCGATCTCCCACAGCGAGAAGCCCCGGGCCGCCAGCAGCGCCACCCACACGGCATCGGTGATGCGCAGGCCGGAGAAAAAGTCGGAAATGTAAATGCAGCCAAGCTGCTTTTTCAGGTTGAGTTTATGATTCATGGGGAACACCCTTTCTATTGCAGCAGTAGAAATGTGTACCCTTTTATAACAAAAGCGCCCCATAGCAAAGCTACGCGGCGCAATAACATTTACTCCACGCTTTGCTGAAAGGTTCCTCTGCTTGGCTCCCCTATTAGGGGAGCTGGCTGCGCCAAAGCGCAGACTGAGAGGTTTGATTTACGACAAAAGGGTACACTTCGAGCCGGAAAGTATTAAATCTGACCTTTTTTGAAAAAGATGCAGCCATTCCAACCCATCCCAGGTGTACCCTCCTTTCAGAAAAACGTTGCTGTAACAATACCATACTTTGCTGCAAAACACAAGCAAAACCGCAAAATTCATGCAAAAAATGCGGCCCCGGCTTGCAAACGGGCTGAAAGTGTGGTAAGATGACTCTTGGTTATAAAACCTGAATACCTCGAAACGCAGCGACGGAGAAAGTACGCGCACGTTCCACAGCAAAGAGAGAAGCTTCACCGGCTGAAAGGGCTTCCGTGTGGATGTGGACGGAAGTTCGCTCCTGAGCGGCCTGCCCGAACGGTTCCTATTAAGGCAGGACGGTGCGCCCCGTTACGGCGTTTGAGAGCCGCCCTTTTTGTGCAGGGCGGAAACCGGGTGGTACCGCGGAGCAGTTTTGAAATGACAAGGCTTCGTCCCTTTTGCCTGGCCAGAGATGGCCCGGCAGGGGACGGAGCCTTTTTTGCTGCTCCGCTTCTGAAAACATGAACTGAGAAGGAGAGAATTTCCATGCAAGCAATGATCGACGAGCTGGCCAGACAGGCCGAAGAAAGCCTCGGTCAGGTTTCTTCCAAAGAAACGCTGGCCTCGTTCTGGCAGGAATATCTGAGCAAAAACGGCAAGATCCCCGCGCTGATGAAGAATCTGCGCTCTGTTGCGCCGGAAGAACGCCCCGCCATGGGCAAGATCATCAACGAACTGAAGCAGAAGGTGCAGGCAGATTACGATGCCGCCGCCGCCAAGGTGAAGGAAGCAGAACTTGCTGCCCGCAACGCTGCGGAGACCGTGGACATCACCCTGCCCGCCAAGACCCGTGAGGTGGGCGGTCTGCATCCCCTGACCCTGGTCACCAATCAGATCATCGACGTGTTCTCCGGCATGGGCTTTGCTGTGGCCGATGCCCCTGAGATCGAGGATGACGACCACAACTTCACCCGTCTGAACGTGCCCAAGGATCACCCTGCCCGTGATATGCAGGATACCTTCTATCTGTCCGACGAGTTCCTGCTCCGCACCCAGACTTCCGGCGGTCAGATCCGCACCATGGACAGCCAGAAGCCGCCCATCAAGGTGCTGATCCCCGGCCGCGTCTTCCGTTCGGACTCCGATGCTACCCACAGCCCCATGTTCCACCAGATGGAAGGTCTGGTGGTGGACAAGGGCATCACGCTGGGCGACCTGCAGGGCGCTCTGAACACCTTTGTACAGAAGCTGTTCGGCAAGGATACCCGCACCCGTCTGCGCCCCTCTTACTTCCCGTTCACCGAGCCCAGCGTTGAGGTGGATGTCAGCTGCTTTGAGTGCGGCGGCAAGGGCTGCCCCCTGTGCAAGCACACCGGCTGGATCGAAGTGCTGGGCGGCGGCGTTGTGAACCGCAAGGTGCTGGAGAACTGCAATATCGACCCCGATGAATACTCCGGCTTTGCC
>CAVDVT010000315.1:2160-2588 GCA_963612415.1 bacterium
CTTCGGCATCGGCATTGAGCGCATTGCCATGCTGAAGTATGGCATCAACAACATTGGCCTGATGTTCGAGAACAACCTGAAGTTCCTCAAGCAGTTCCATGAATAAGAGGGGAGAGAGCAAACAATGAAAGTACCTTTCAGTTGGTTAAAAGAACTTGTTGATATCGACGTCACGGCTCAGGAGCTGGAGGAGAAGCTGTTCTCCTGCGGCTTTGAGGTGGAAGAACTGATCCCGCTGGATGCAGGCATCAGCAAGGTCGTCGTTGGTAAGATCGTGGAGATGGAAAAGCAGGAGGGCACCCACCTGACCAAGTGTGTGGTGGACTGCGGCGACTACGGCCACGACATCCGCATCAGCACCGGCGCCGCAAACATGAAGGTGGGCGACTGTGTGCCGGCTGCTCTGGATGGCTCTACCCTGCCCGGCG
>CAVDVT010000316.1:0-2571 GCA_963612415.1 bacterium
TCCTGTGCGGCGGTGTCGGCTTCAGAGGCCGCTTTTTTGGCGGCATTCACCTGAGCCTGTGTGGGAGCGGTGCGGGGCAGCTGGGCCCTGGCCGGGTGATGGGTGCTGCCGCACACCGGGCAGGGAACCCCATCTTCCAGACTCCGGGCCAGCAGGCCCGCCTGCGCATCCAGAAAGGCCCGCTCCAGCCGGTCACGGGCTTCGTGGGCATCTTTCTGGCGCTCTGCCGTCTGCCGGTAGGCTTCCTGTGCCGTTTGTGCGGCGGCTTTGTGGCGCTGGAACTCGGTCAGGCTGGTGGAAAGCTCCCGCAGGGCCTTTTCCCGCAGGGCAAGGCGTTCGGCTTCCGCATTCAGCTCTACCCGGCAGGTGTCGGCATCGGCCAGCGCGGCCAGCTCCGTGCGGGCTGCGGCCAGCTGGCTGTCCAGCTCCTGAAGATCTCTGCGCCGGGCTGCAGCCCGTTCCGCTTCGTTCTCCGCCCGCGTCCGGGCGGTCTGCTGCTGCTGTGCCAGATCCCGGCGCTGCTTGTCCGCCTGCTCTGCGGCACCCAGTGTGGTCTGCAGGGCACTGATCTGCTTGTCCAGTGCAGCCAGTGCCTGTGCGGCCTGCCCGGCAGCATCGGTCTGGCGGGCGATCAGCGCTTCCAGCAGGGCCGTGACAGCGTCCGGCGGCGTCTGGGCTGAGAGGGTGGCCAGTGCTTCTGCATCCGGGTCGGTGCAGTCGAAGCCCACACCCCGCAGTGCGGCGTCCAGATTGGCGTTCAGAGCGGTGCGCTGAGCGGTCAGATGGGAGTTCTCCTCGGCCAGAGCTTCCTGCAGTTTCTGGTAGCGCTGGGTGCGGAACAGCTTCCGGAAGATCTTGCTCCGCTCCTCGGTGGTGGCGTTCAGCAGGCGGGTGAACTGCCCCTGCGCGATCATGGCGATCTGGGAGAACTGGTTGTAGTCCAGCCCGATCAGGTCGATGACGGCGGCCGTCACCTCCTTGGCTTTGGTCACAGGCGGGCGGCTGTCGGGGTAGGTGAGGACAGCATCGGCCTTTTCGGTGGTAAAGCCCTCGCCCCGGGCTTTGGGGCGCAGATATTCCGGGTTGCGCCGCACGGTGTATTTCTGGCCGCGCACTTCAAATTCCAGTTCCACAAAAGTAGGGGTGCCGGGATCGGCGTATTTGCTGCGGAGCATGGCGCCGTCCCGCACGCCGCCGCTGGAATGATCGTACAGGGCATAGGTGATGGCATCGAACAGGGTGGTCTTGCCAGCGCCGGTGTCACCGGTGACCAGGTAGAGCCCGCCTTTGCCCAGCTGTTCCAGCGGCAGAGTGGTGGTGCCCGCATAAGGCCCAAAGGCCGAAAGGGTCAGCTTCAGCGGTCTCATGCGTCTTCCTCCTTCCAGAGCTGTTCAATGAGCTGCTGGCAGAACGCCGCCTGCTCAGCAGTCAGGGGCTGGTTGTTCTGCAGCTGGTAAAAATCTGCAACGTGTTCCAGCGGTGTTTTCTGTGCCGCCTGCGCGGGGGCATCCAGTTCCTGCTGGCTCTGGGTGCGGCGGTTGTCATAGTCCAGCCGCATCAGGTTGGGGTAGATGACCCGCAGCCGGGCCAGCGCATCGGGAATGTCCTGCTCGTCGGTCAGGGTGATGTGCAGGTAGTCGTCGGTGGCGGTGCCCTCATAATGGCGGCGGTCCGTCAGCTCCATGTAGCTGCCGCGCAGTTCCCGCAGGTCGTGCCGGGGCGTCAGAGGCTCTGTGGAAACGGTGACATCCCCCTTGGGTCCAAGCTCCACAAAGGTCACGCTTTTCTGCTGGTGCGCTTCTGAGAAGGAATATTTCAAAGGTGTGCCGCAGTAGCGCAGGGAATCCCGCCCCACCTTCTGGGGGCTGTGCAGGTGGCCCAGCGCCACATAGTCAAAGGGGGCAAACAGGGCGGCATCCACCCAGTCGACGCCGCCCACGCTGGGCTCCTCGCTCTCGCAGGAAGCGGCACCGGCCACGAACTGGTGGGCCACCAGCACACTGCGGCGGGCGGGGTCCGGCTGCATCTGTTCCAGCACGCAGGCAAGGGCATCGTTGTAGCTTTCCACGGGCTTGTCCGGGTAGACGTGCCGCACCATGGCCGGCTTCAGAAAGGGCAGTAAGTACAGGTCCACCGGGCCGTATTCGTCGGTCAGGGAGATGGGTGCCGGTGCGCCGGTGAACACGGGGGAGACGTAGACGTGGCTTTCAGCCAGCAGGGCAGAGCCAAAGGCCACCCGGTCGGCGGAGTCGTGGTTGCCTGACACGGCAAATACCGGCAGCCCCCGGCGGGAAAGCGCTGTGAGGAACCAGTCCAGCATCCGCACAGCCTCGGCGGGCGGAACGGGCTTGTCGTACAGATCACCCGCCAGCAGAACGGCGTCCACCGGGTGGGTGTCCAGCAAAGCAAGGATCTGTTCCAGAATGAACTGCTGGTCGTCCAGCATGGAGAACTCGCAGACCCGCTTGCCCAGATGCAGGTCGGAGAGGTGAAGAAAACGCATGGGGAAGGCCCCCTTTCTATAAACTGCTTTTATTATAGCATAGAAAATGGAGGCATTCCAAAAGAATG
>CAVDVT010000317.1:0-2562 GCA_963612415.1 bacterium
GTGATAAAAGAGTAGTCCGTGTAAAGCTCACTGGTCTTCTCGTTGTAGTTTCCGGTGCCGATCTGGGTAATGTAGCTGTAACCCTGCGCAGTCTTTTTGGTGATCAGGGTCAGTTTGGAGTGGACTTTGTAATCCTCAAAGCCGTACAGCACCGTACAGCCTGCTTCCTCCAGCTGCTTGGACCAGTCGATGTTGTTCTGCTCGTCAAAGCGGGCGCGCAGCTCCACCAGAGCCACTACTTCCTTGCCGTTTTCCGCCGCTTCGATCAACGCCTGCACGATCTGGGACTCCCGGGCCATCCGATAAAGCGTCATCTTGATGGAGATGACTTCCGGGTCCTGCGCTGCCTTTTTCAGCATGGTGATAAAGGGCCGGATGGACTGATACGGATAGCTGAGCAGCACGTCATGCTTCTGTACCTCGGCCGCAAGGTCATAATCCTGCGGGGGCAGCATGGGACGAGCCGCCGGGTAAAACAGCTCCGGGTGGGCATCCCCCTCCATTTTGGAGGTGAGCTTATAGAAAAAGCTCAGATCCAGCGGGCTTTTCTGGGCAAAGACCCGCTTATGGCTCAGTTCCAGCTTATCGCAGAGGATACGGGTGATCTCCGGCGGGGCTGCCGGCGTCATCTGCAGGCGGACAGCAGCCAGCTTGCGGCGGCGCTTGAGCAGGTCGGCCATGATCTCGCGGTAGTCGATGTCGTGGTCCATCATCCCCTCTTTTACGTCGATGTCGGCGTTGCGGGTCACACGGAACAGACAGCTCTCCTGCACGGCATCCTTGCCAAAGATGAGCCCTGCATAATGCAGCACCAGTTCCTCCGTCAGGGCAAACTCCGTCTTGCCTTCCCGGCGCACCAGCTGCATCCGTTCCATCTGGCTGGAAATGGGGATCATCCCAAGGCTCTGCTCCCCTTTTTCCTTGAGCAGAACGCCGAGGTAGATCTCCTTGTTCCGCAAAAAGGGGAACGGATGGCGGCTGTCCACGATCTGCGGGCTGAGGATGGGGAACAGTTCATTCTGGAAGTATTTCTTCCAGAAATGTTCTTCCTCCTTGCTCAGGGCGTTGAAATCCACCTTTTTGTAACCGCAGGCATCCAGATTTTCAAGAGCTTTCTCGTAATATTTGTCGCAGTCCTCCTGCAGATGGGCCACCTTGGGCATGATTGCAGCAAGCTGTTCTTCGGCCGTCATATTGGTCTTGTTCTCGCGCTTGTCCTTTTCTTTTTTGCCGTGCGCAAGGCTGGCCCGCTCCTGCAGAGAGCCGACACGCACCATGAAAAATTCGTCCAGATTGGAGCCATAGATCGCAAGGAATTTCACCTGCTCCGCCAGCGGAACATTCTTGTCTTTGCCAAGCACCAGCACGCGGCGGTTGAAATCCAGCCAGCTCAGTTCGCGGTTGATGAAAATCGTATCCTCTTTCATAGTTTACTCCCCTTTTCCGGGCCTGCGGCCAAAGCCGCGCTCCAATTCAGCTCACATAAGCCAGCTCCGCCCACGACGCTACGATCTCCTCCGTCAGACCGGGCACTGCCGCAGCATCGGACACCATGGAAAATGCTCCATGCTCATTCCGGTACGCAAGGATCGCCTGCGCCCGCTTTTCCCCCACCCCCGGCAGGGTGCAGAGTGCCTCCAGCCCGGCGGTATTCAGATCGACCCGCGCCAGCTGGATGAGCGGTGTGGCGTTCTGCGGAGACTGCGGCGTTTCTGCCTGCAGCGGAACAGCAAACCAGAACGCAAGGGCCACACTGACAGCGCAGGCTGCTGCCGCTGCCAGCAGGAATCCCCGTTCGGCTTTTGTGAAACTGGTCTTCTTCATCTCATTGTACCCGACTTTCCTGAAAAAAGAAAGCCCTCCGCGGGGAATTCGCAGAGGACTTTGCACATTTCTTTACGCAGAAGCTTCCGCACGGCGCACCATGCCATACAAAAGCTCTGCTGCCGCACCAGCATCGTGGTCGGTCAGGGTCATCTGACCAGCGGCAAGACGCAGTTCGGGTGCGGCATCGGCAGGGACAACACTCTCTCCGGCAAGGTGGACCAGTTCCAGCATCTGGGCGCAGTCCGCCAGAACGGTCAGCTGTTCTGCTGCATACCCGGCTGCCGGGCAGACTTCATTGAGCATAGCACTGCCCGAAACAAGACCAGGCGTCAGCACCAGCGTATCCGGGGCAAGGCGCTCTGCATGCAGGAACGCCGCAGCCTCGCCCAGCGCCTTTTGCAGGGTGGGCAGCAGGGGCATCTGCTTTTTGTCCTGATAGAACAGGATGCGCAGAACGTCTTCGCCCTTGACATCCGCAGCATTGCTCAGAAGGACATTCGTCCATTCCTGCTTAAGGTGGTATTCCAGCCCTTCGCTCATCCGCACGGCACGGGTGGAGCCGTCCCGCATCTGCAGGGCAATGCCCACGCCGGACATGGACGGCAGCTTTTTCAGGACAGACTCCTCCATCCCGGCAAAGCTGCACAGCGCCTTGCCGCTGCCTTCCGAAAAATTATAGGCCAGCGTGCCGCCGCAGACCAGTGCAGGTGCGCTGAGCCGCACACCGCCCAGCAG
>CAVDVT010000318.1:0-2557 GCA_963612415.1 bacterium
CTCTCTGGCAAAGCCGAAGGCTTTGACTGAGAGGGTCGTTCTTTACTCTGTGATCTTCCCCGTCCTTGCCGACACGCGGAACAGCACAAAGCCAATGACGAACAGCACGATCAGACTGCCCACGCCCACATTGGCGCTGCCGGTCAGCTGGCTGCCCACGCTCACGATCATGGTGCCCAGGAAGGAGGCACCCTTGCCGCAGATGTCAAACAGGCCAAAGTATTCGCCCGATTTTTCCGGCGGCGTGATCTTGGCAAAGTGGCTGCGGCTCAGCGCCTGCACACCGCCCTGGAACATACCCACGATGACGGCCAGCACCCAGAACTGCCACTGCTGGGTCAGGAAAAAGGCAAACACCGCAATGCCCGCGTAGGCTGCAATGCACACCGGAATCAGCACGGTGGAGGAATATTTCGACGACAGCCGCCCGAAGATCAGGGCCGAGGGGAACGCCACGATCTGGGTCACCAGCAGCGCCAGCAGCAGGCCCGTGGTATCCAGCCCCAGCGCCGTGCCGTAGGCCGTGGCCATATCGATGATGGTGTACACGCCGTCAATGTAGCAGAAGAAGGCCAGCAGGAACCAGAACACCTGCTTGTCCTCATGCAGGTGGCGGATGGTGTGGCCAATGCGCACAAAGCTCTGGCGGATGGCGTGTTCTTCCACCTCCACATAGTGCAGCTGCTTGTACTGGCCCAGCAGGGGCAGGGTGGTCACAAACCACCATGCTGCCGTAATGAACAGTGAGATATTCAGGGCCGTCATCTTGGAAATGCCGATGCTCCCGGCCCCCAGCACCAGTGCAAGGCAGACCACAAAGGGCACGCAGCTGCCAATGTAGCCCCACGCATAGCCGCGGGAAGAAACTTCGTCCATCCGCTCCGGGGTGGTCACATCGGCCAGCATGGAGTCATAGAACACCAGACTGCCCGAAAACCCGACCTTTGCAAAGATAAAAATAAGCAAAAACGGCAGCCAGGTGGAAGCCATTCCCATGGCGCAGCAGCCTGCCACGCCCACCACAAGGCAGAGGGTGAAGATGGGCTTTTTGAAGTTCCGGGTGTCGGCCAGGGTGCCCAGGATCGGGCTGAGGACGGCCGTGATCACCGTCACAGCCGACGCTGCATAGCCCCAGTAGGCCAGATACTCCACCGAACTCAGGCCCCCATCCTCCGCCAGTGCATTGAAAAAGATGGGGATCAGCGTTGCCACCAGCAGCACAAACGCCGAGTTGCCCACATCGTACAGGATCCATGCCCGTTCCAGCCCGGTCAGCCGGAACTTCTGTTTTGTTGTTTCCATTCGCGTTCTTCCCCTCTCAGTTTTCCCCAAAGGTGTGGTCATAGGCCGGGTCCAGCGGCACATCGCTCTGCAGGCCCTCCGCAAATTCCGTGATCAGCCGCACTGCCAGCGGAATGGCCTGCTGGTACAGTTCTTCCAGCTTCTGTCCGCTCTCCGCACACTGGGGGTTGGGCTGCGGGTTCGCCACCAGCCCGTGCATGAACTCCCACTGGCCCGCCAGCTTCATGGCTGTCAGCACCACCCAGCGCTTGGCCGGGTTGGAGGCCTGCAGCAGGTGATGCACCGTCACCATGCCCCGCATGGCCCCATACGTTTCCTGCACTGTGATGCCCTCATAGAAAGGCGCCACCACGGCAGCAGCTTCCCGGCTGGGCCGGATGTGGCCCGCCGTGAAAAAGGTCATGGGATCCAGCCCATCCTCCCGGAGGAGCCGGTTGTCAAACTCCGTCTCGATCTCGCAGTGGCTCACACCGCTCTCCCGGACATACTGCTCCACATAGGGGTGGCAGGTGCTGTCCAGTGCAAAGTGGCAGACAAAGCCCAGTGCATAGGCCAGCGCCGCGTCTTTGTCTGCGGCCCCGTTCACCACGCCCCTTGCCCGCGCAAAGAACACCCGGCCCGGCTGCTCGTGCATGGCATTGCCCAGCCCGTTCACATGGTTTTTCTGCAGTGCGTTGTAGTAAAACAGCAGATCCGGCCCGTGCAGACCCATGTCATACAGGGTCCGGTGGGGGGTAATGGATCTTCGCAGCTCTGCAGGCAGCTGAAGCAGAACATCCGCGCCAAAGCGGCGGTGTGCATAAGTAGATGGCATAAACTTTCTCCTCCGTTTCTCGTACAGAAACAAGTATAACAGAATCCATCGCCCCCTTCTACCCTTTCCAGGATAGGTTTGTGTAAAATTTTTGAAGTATTTTTTGTCATCCTGCACAATCTCTGTTTTTCAAATCTGGCAAAAACAACCGGGCAAAACTTTCCCTGTGCGGCAGATTTTTTACATTTTTCTTCCATTTTCCCCTCAAATCCGCTTTCCTTTTGCTTTTTTATCCGGTATAATATAAGATGTATATGTGTGTATGGGGGTGCTATCATGAAAAAAATCTCGCGTCGTTCATTTTTACAGACATCCGGCCTGTTTGCGGCATCTGCGGCCATTGGCACCGCATTGACCGGCTGCAGCAGTTCCACGCCGGCCAGCACGGCCGCTTCTGCATCTGCACAAAGCGCGGTTTCCGCGGCCCATGAGCCCATTACC
>CAVDVT010000319.1:0-2554 GCA_963612415.1 bacterium
CGTTTCCTCCATTGGCGCCATGCTGATCCCCGCCATGAAGGAAGAAGGCTACGACGCCGGTTACTCGGTGGCCGTTACCGTTACCTCCTCTGTGCAGGGCACCATCATCCCGCCCAGCCAGAACATGATCTTCTACTGCATCTACGCCAATGCCGGCCTGTCCATCAGCACCCTGTTCATCTGCGGCTACATCCCCGGTGTTCTGCTGGGCCTGTTCCTGCTGGTGCCCACCATCCTGATCGCCGTCAAGCGCAAGTACCCCCTGGGCGAGCGCAAGAGCTTCAAGGAGAACCTGGGCGTTATCAAAGACGCTATCTTTGGCCTGCTGGCCATGGTCATCATCATCGTCGGCACCACCTGCGGCATCTGCTCTGCGACCGAGGCTGCTGCTCTGGCCGCTGTGTACAGCCTGTTCGTCACCGTCTTTATTTATAGGAACATGACCCTGAAGAAGTTCTGGGATGGCATGCTGAACTGTGTGAACAGCATGACCATGGTCATGGCTGCCATTGCTGCCGCTTCTGCATTCCGTTATGTTCTGTCCTACCTCAAGGCGCCCAGCCGTATGGCTGCCATGCTGCTGGGCCTGACCAGCAACGCCACCCTGCTGTGCTTCCTGATGATCATCATGGTCATCTTCCTGGGCTGCTTTGTGGATATGGGCTTGCTGCTGGTCATGCTGACCCCCGTTCTGGTGCCTGTTGTCACCGAGCTGGGCATGAGCCCCTATCACTTTGGCATCGTGTTCATCATGGCCTGCGCCATTGGTCTGGTCACGCCCCCTGTTGGCAACGCCATCATTCTGGGCTGCAACATCGGCAAGGTCAAGGCAGAAAACTGCATCAAAGACCTGCTGCCCTTTGTTGGCATGATGGTCCTCTGCACCCTGCTGCTGCTCCTGGTGCCGGACATCACCCTGGGCCTGCCCAAGATGCTGGGTCTGATCTGATGTACAGAAAGTGAGGGAAGACCATGGAACTGAGAAGTCATTTCCTGAACAAGCTGACCAATGTGGAGGTAGAACAGTACCTTGCAGAAAACGATGCCATTCTTGTGCCGGTGGGCACTGTAGAGATGCACGGCGGTTTCCCGCTGGATGTGGAGACCGTGGTCAGTGAAGCCTTTGCCCTGAAAATGGCGGAGCGCGCCAACTGCCTGATCCTGCCCAACCTCCCGTACTTTTACGCCGGTGCCACGGCATCCGGCCGCGGCACGGTAGAGGTGAGCGTGGAAGACGGCATCCATTACCTGAAAGCCGTGACCCGCAGCCTGCTGCGGCAGGGCTTCCGGCGGATCATCTTCCTCAGCCTGCACGGCCCGGCCCACATGACCTGCAGCCCCGTGGTGCGGGATCTGGGCGATGAGACCGGCGCGCCGCTGTACTACATTGATACTACCATGGTATTTGCCAAGTACGCCAAGGAAGTGCTGGCCCAGCTGCCTGCCGGGTCGGACGACGATCCGTTTGCCGCCTTCAACGATGTGTTCTATGCAGGCTACCTGCTGCTGGACCGGCTGGAAGATGTGCCCCTGACCACCTCGCCGGAGTTGGATTTCAGCGCCCCGCATGTTCAGACCACGGCACAGTTCAACGACCTGACCGATCTGGCTTACCAGTCGGGCGGCATCAGCTACTTCTTTGCAGAGCCTCTGGACCATGCGTTCACGCCGGTCCTCAGGGACGCGGAAGACCGGCTGGCCCGGGCTCAGCGCGGCGCGGCCATTATGGACGGGCTGGTGGAGAAGATGGATGTGCCCCACCTGATGGAACAGCTGAAGAACGTAGACAACTATAATAAGGAAGTTCTGAAGTCCAAGGGCGAATGGCTCCACTTCTGGAACTGAACAAAAACCTGATAGCCAAAAGCTCACCCGGTGTATGCCGGGTGGGCTGTTTTTGGCAGAAAGGGGACAGAACATGAAATTCAAGATCACCCTGACCACGGCGGATTTTTACCGCTTCCTCTCCGAGCATTCCTACACCAAACGGACGCAGGTCATCCTGCGGTATACCAGCATCTTTGCACTGGCCGGTGCGCTGGCTGTGATGCTTCTGCTGGATCAGAAGCGGGGCAGCACCCTGCTGGCACTGGCTGTTCTGTTTGCGGTATGGGCCCCGCTGACCTTCTGGTTCCGCGCCATGAAGCTGGAAGGGAACAACCCGGACAAGAGCCTGGAGTATCTGCTGGATGCCACCGGCATGACCGTGGCGCCCCCTGCGGGCAGGCCCCGGCGGTTCAGCTGGAACGATATGGCAGGGGTAAGCTGCACCGCAAAACAGCTCGTGATCTATAAAGATTTGGGTCACGCCTATATCCTGCCGCGGGGTCAGCTGCCGGATGCGGCTGCCGTGGAGCAACTGCTGCAGAAGAACCTGAAAGCCCTGTGACAAAATTTTTTGAAAAAATGTTTCCAAAACAGTTGACATGGGTCGAAGGGTGTGGTAATATAGCCATGGAAAGCAGAGAACCGAAATGGAAGACTGCCTACCAGAGGTTATGAATTGAATATCTTCGGCAAAGCAATCGAAAGGTTGTGACGCAAAGCTATAGGG
>CAVDVT010000320.1:0-2103 GCA_963612415.1 bacterium
ATCCTGCAGCATCTCCTTGCGGCGGTCGCCAAAGCCGGGAGCCTTGACAGCCACAACGTTCAGGGTGCCGCGCAGACGGTTGACGATCAGGGTGGACAGAGCCTCGCCCTCAATGTCCTCAGCCACGATCAGCAGCTTCATGCCGTTCTGCATGACCTGCTCCAGCAGAGGGACCAGATCCTGAATGACGCTGATCTTCTTATCGGTGATCAGGATGGCGGCGTTGTCCAGAACAGCCTCCATCTTGTCGGTATCGGTGACCATATACGGGGTCAGGTAGCCGCGGTCGAACTGCATGCCTTCCACGATCTCGTTGTAGGTCTCCGCAGTGGTCTTGTTCTCCTCAATGGTGATGACGCCATCGGAAGTGACCTTCTCCATTGCCTCAGCGATCAGGCGGCCGATCTCAGGGTCGCCTGCAGAGATGGTGCCGACGCGGGCGATGTCGTTGGTGTCCTTCACCTTCTGGCTGTGAGCCTTGATGGTCTCAACAGCGGTAGCAACAGCCTTGCTCATGCCGCGGCGGATATCCATGGGGTTTGCACCGGCGGTGACATTCTTCATGCCCTCGGTGACCATGGCCTGTGCCAGAACGGTTGCAGTGGTGGTGCCGTCGCCTGCGGCGTCGTTGGTCTTGGTTGCGACCTCACGCACCAGCTGTGCGCCCATGTTCTCGAACTCGTCCTTCAGCTCGATCTCCTTGGCAATGGTCACACCGTCGTTGGTGATGACCGGGGCGCCGAACTTCTTGCTCAGCACCACATTGCGGCCCTTGGGGCCCAGGGTGATCTTAACGGTGTTTGCCAGCGTATCGATACCGGCACACAGTGCCTTGCGGGCTTCCTCGCCCTGCTTGATCTGTTTAGCCATAATTTATCGCTCCTTCAAAAGTTCTGTGTTCAGAAATAGAGGGGAAACTGCTCAGTCTTCCACAACGGCCAGAATGTCGCCCTGACGGACGATGGTGCATTCCTCGCCGTCCACCTTGACTTCGGTGCCGGAGTACTTGCTGGTGAGGACTTTGTCGCCGACCTTGACGGTCATCTTGACTTCCTTGCCGTCCACAACACCGCCAGGGCCCACAGCGATGACCTCAGCCACCTGCGGCTTCTCCTTGGCGCTGCCGGTCAGGATCAGGCCGCCCTTGGTGGTCTCCTCGACCTCAACAGATTTGATGACAACACGGTCTGCAAGAGGAATGATCTTCATAGTTCTTGCCCTCCTATAATAAATATAATGAAAACTTTTTTGGCACCAGCCGCCGTGTTCTGCCAGCAGCCGGTTGTTTAGCACTCTTTTTCTCTGAGTGCTAAGTGTATTGTACTCATCTCGGGTGCAAAAATCAAGGGTTTTGTGCAAATTTGTTTGTTAAGAATTTATGACGCAAAAGAAGCTCCCTGTTCAGGGAGCTTCTTTCTCACGCCATCGCGTGTTTTTTCACAAAACGCTCATAGGCAGACGCCGGCAGAAGGATGCGGCCGGAAAGCGGCTGCAGCTGTGCGGCCACCTGCTCACAGGGGGCGCACTCACCGTCGGCCGTGGCAATCACAGGCCCCCGGCCATCCGCCGGGCAGAGTGCCACACGCTTTGCACGGCGGTAGATAAAGTAGGGCTTTGCAGCCTCTGTCAGCTGACCGTTCACAAAATGCTTTCCGCTTTTGTACATTCCCAGCAGCTTTGCAATGGTCAGGCGGCTGACCTTGCGGACGATCATCACATCCAGCCAGCCGTCGGCAGGGTCCGCCTCCGGCGCTGCAAGAAAACCGCCGCCATACGCGTGGCCGTTGCAGATGGCGCACATCAGGCAGTCCACCGTCAGTTCCTCGTCGTCGATGGTAAAGGCCAGTTTCCGGCCAATATGCCCGCACAGCTGCTCCACAATGGAGAGCAGATACGACACCTCACCGCCGCACAATGGGATCCGCCGGAATTTGGGGATGCCGTAGGCTACCTGCGCATCCAGTCCTGCCGCGCAGATGGTGGCCGAAAGCCCCAGATTGGTCTGCAGCAGATCGATGACCACTTCCCCGCCTGCCAGCTGGGCATCCAGATCCGCAAATTCATCTTTTGTGCCATAAGTGCGCAGGAAGTCATTGCCGCTGC
>CAVDVT010000320.1:2133-2546 GCA_963612415.1 bacterium
CCCTGCACACCGGTCATGGCCTCCATAAAGGTCCCATCGCCGCCTGCTGTCCAGATCCGCAGCGTCTCCCCTGTGGCCTGGGCGTCCAGGGCCGCGGCATGGGCCAGCTCCCGGGCGTGGCCGGCATACTCTGTGGTGCGGATGGCATAATCCTTCTCCGCCCACCCGGCCCGGGCAGCAGCCTCTTTGATCTGCGGGATCAGCCGAATGGTGCAGTCCTGCTTGCCCGCAGCAGGGTTCAGTAAAAACAGATTGCGCATGGTATCCTCCTTGCGGCGTGTTCGTCCTCTCTATGATAAACGAAAACGCTGCAAGAAGCAAGAAGAACCTTTCCAGCAGGGCGGTGGGGAGTTTCCTGAGCAAGTGTCCGCTGGGGTGGGACCCTGCTGCCGCAGGCAGTAGGGCGGGCGATG
>CAVDVT010000321.1:0-2528 GCA_963612415.1 bacterium
AGGAGACCATTGAAGCCAACAAGCGCTTCTTTGACGGCAATGTGGATCTGGTGCCCAAGCAGGCTTACACCATGGGCATCAAGACCATCATGCAGGCCCGCAAGGTGCTGGTGGTGGCCAACGGTCTGGCAAAGGCCAAGGCCGTCAAGGCTGTTGTTTCCGGTCCCGTGACCCCCGAGTGCCCGGGCTCCATCCTGCAGATGCACCCCGACTGCATCCTGGTTGCCGATGAGGAGGCACTGAGCCTGTTATGATCATCAAAAATGCTTTGATCTATACCCCCGACCACACCTTTGCGGAGGGGAGCCTGACCATCCGGAACGGGCGCATCGTGCCCTTTGCCCTGCCGGAGGAAGGCGAAGAAGTGGTGGACGCCAAGGGGGCCTACGCCCTGCCGGGTTTGGTGGATATCCATTTCCACGGGGCCATGGGCAAGGATTTCTGCGACGGCACCGAGGAAGCCATCCAGACGCTGGCCGACTTTGAGGCCAGCAAGGGCGTGCTTGCCATCTGCCCCGCCACCATGACCTACCCCGAGGACTTCCTCAACCATGTGATGGACGCTGCCGCCGCTCACAAGAACGGCAAAGGCGCCGATCTTGTGGGCATCAATATGGAAGGCCCCTTCATCAGCCCCAAAAAGGTGGGCGCCCAGAACCCCGAGTATGTGCAGGGCGCGGACGTGGAAATGTTCCGCCGCCTGCAGAAGCGGGCCAATGGCCTCATCAAGTTGGTGGATGTGGCCCCCGAGGAGCCGGGCAATCTGGACTTTATCCGGGCCTGCCACAATGAAGTGCGGATCTCCATTGCCCACACCTGCACCGACTACGACACCGCCACGGCGGCCTTTGAGGCCGGTGCCACCCACATGACCCACCTGTACAACGCCATGCCCGGCATCACCCACCGTGCCCCCGGTCCCATCATTGCGGCCCTGGAGCATGGAGCTGAGGTGGAGCTGATCTCGGACAATGTCCACATCCACCCGGCTATGGTGCGGTTCACCTTCAACACTTTTGGTGCGGACAAGGTCTGCCTGATCGCAGACAGCGCCATGTCCTGCGGCCTGCCTGACGGTCAGTACAGCCTGGGTGGACAGGCCATTACGGTCAAGGGCCCCCGCGCCACCCTGACCGAACACCCGGATACCATTGCGGGCAGCAACACCTGCCTGTACGACTGTATGAAGCGGGCCGTGCTGGAGATGAATGTCCCGCTGGAAAGCGCGGTGCGTGCAGCCAGCGAGAACCCCGCCAAGAGCATTGGCATCGACAATGATTACGGCAGCCTGGCCGCAGGCCGCTACGGCAATGTGATCCTTGCAGACAAGGAGCTGAACATTCAGGCTGTCTTCCAGAAAGGAACCCGCATCGTATGACCCCTGAGACCCTGACCTGGCGGCTGCTGAATGCCGACGAACTGACCCGTGTTTACCTTGACGAAATGCGCCGGGATTTTCCCGCCGGGGAGCTGAAGCCCCTGAGCATGATCCTGAACAGCGAAGCCGCCGGAACGGCCCACACCTGGGGCGTGTACGACGGCGATACGCTGACCGCCTATCTGCTGATGGTGCGCCCCGTGGGCTGTGCGGTGAGCCAGCTGGATTATTTCGCCGTTCTGCCCCAGTACCGGAACAGCGGTCTGGGCGAGGCCCTGCTTTCGGCCCTGCCGGGCCACGAGAACAGCACACAGGCCATCCTCATTGAGGCCGAGTGCCCCGAAAAGGCTGAGGACGAGGCCATGGCCCTGCGGCGGCTGGGCTTTTATGCCCGCTGCGGCGCACAGGATACCGGCTGGACCGAGCATCTGTTCGACGCATGGTTCCGGGTGCTGGTGCTGCCCTGCTCCGGCAGTGCGGTGCGCGGCCCGGAGGAGACAGTGCGCCAGCTGGCCGACTGCTACCGCCGCACCATGGGCGAGCCCCAGTGGAAAAAATACGTCACATTCTACCGCCCGGACGGCGCAGAAACCATGTTCTGAGCCGGAAGAACTGCTGAAATGAGAAACAGCCGCTGCACGGTTTTGCTGTGCGGCGGCTGTTTTGCTGTTCTGTACAGAAAAGAGCCGGAGATTCTGTGAAAAAGGCGGAGTTGACACCGGGGAATGCAGATGGTACTCTAAATTTAAGATCATTGGATCTTTGCGGAATTTTTGAGGTATCCAAACCATAAAAACGGAGGAATTTTTTATGCGTGACCAGATGACCCGTCGTTCGTTCCTGAAATGTGCCGGTGCCGCCACGGTGGCGGTGGGCGCAGCGACCCTGCTGGGCGGCTGCAATCCGATCGACGGCATTGTGAACAATGCCACCAAGGATGTGCCCGAAGCTGTTACCAAAGATGGTGTGCTGTTTGTTGTGGGCAGCGTGGTCGCAGTGGAAGATGAGAACGGCAAAAAGACTGCTTATCTGCCCGGCCTGAGCATGGTGAACCTGAACCTTGGCACCAAGAATGTGTCGGCAAAGAACTTCAGCCTGACCGTTGACGGCAAAAAGACCAACATCCGGTATGGCGATGCCGCTAAGAAGC
>CAVDVT010000322.1:0-2520 GCA_963612415.1 bacterium
CTCCATAGTGCCGGTATCCAGCCAGGCAAAGCCGCGGCCCAGCAGCTGAACGTCCAGCTCGTCCTTCTTCAGGTACATATCGTTCAGGGTGGTGATCTCCAGCTCGCCGCGGGCAGAGGGCTTGACCTGCTTTGCCATCTGGACCACTTCCTTGTTGTAGAAGTACAGGCCGGTGATGGCGTAGTTAGACTTGGGATGCTCGGGCTTTTCTTCCACGCTCAGCACCTTGCCGTTCTGGTCGAACTCCACAATGCCAAAACGCTCGGGATCCTGCACATAGTAGCCGAACACGGTGCAGCGGCCCTTGGTCTCTGCGTTGGCGGCTGCCGTCTTCAGGATCTTGGAGAAGCCGTTGCCATAGAAGATGTTATCGCCCAGGATCATGGCACAGCAGTCGTCGCCAATGAACTCCTCGCCCAGGATGAATGCCTGTGCCAGACCATCGGGAGAGGGCTGGACTTTATATTGCAGATGGATGCCATACTGGCTGCCATCGCCCAGCAGCGCTTCAAAGCGCGGCGTATCTGTGGGGGTAGAAATGATCAGGATATCCTGAATGCCCGCCAGCATCAGGGTGGACAGAGGATAGTAGATCATGGGCTTGTCGTAAACGGGCAGCAGCTGCTTGCTGGTGACCATCGTCAACGGGTAAAGCCGGGTGCCGGCACCGCCGGCCAGAATAATGCCTTTCATAATTTGCGCACTCCTTTTATTCTTCAAAAAAGTTGTGCAGCTTAATTCAAAGCGGAGCTGCGTCCGCTGTCAACAAAGTTGCGGTAAACCTTTCCGGCTGCTGCCCCATCGGGCACTCAAAAGCAGGTGGAGATAGTTTTACACTTTATTTTACTATCAAATCCGAAAAAAAGCAAGAAAGAACGGCCCCTTACAGAGAATTTTCTGTAAAGAGCCGTTTTATTTACCACTTGAATCCCCACTTATGGAAATAGCGCAGCAGGCTCCGCGTCTGCCACAGGGCCGGCCGCAGGCTGCGGTGGGCCGCACGATGCCAGGCGTGGATGGCCGTGTACTGGGGCACCAGATAAGCCTTGCCCCGGGTGCGCATCTTCTGGGTCAGGTCGGCATCCTCCACATACATGAAGTAGTCCTCGTCAAAGCCGCCCACTTCCCGGAACACGCTGGTGCGCACCCCGGAAAAACTGCCGGTGCAGAACTCGATCTCCACCGGGTGGGTCAGATCTTCGTCCAGCATCAGGTAGTGGTCGTTCTGCACCGCCCAGAATTTCAGCGCGGGCAGCTGGCGGTAGACCATGGGCCGCAGCGCGCACCGGCGCAGCGGCAGCTGCTGGGGCCGCCCATCCGGGAAGCAGAGGGCCGGCCGGGCCATCACCACATCCGGGCGTGCCTGCATCCAGTCAGCAAGATCACTCAGGGTGTCCGCCGTCAGCTGGATGTCCGGGTTCAGGATAAAGTGAAAGTCGCTGGCAAGCTCCGGGATCACCGCATTGTGGCCGCTGCCAAAGCCGCCGTTCTCGGCGCGGCACCGCACAGCCACTTCCTGCCCGGGCTGCACCGCAAGCTGTCCGCTCTGCACGGCCTGCTCCAGCTTTTTGCCGCTGCCGTCCGGGCTGGCGTTGTCCACCAGATAGAGCGTCAGCGGATACCGCTGGGTGAACTGCAGCACCGTCTGCGCCGCCTTCAGTGCCTCGTCTGCACCGTTATAAACAACAATACACGCAGATAATTTCATTCGTTACTCCAAAGGTAAAATCTTCAAACTGAAATCTTCCCGCTGGATATCAAAGTTGGGGTTGGTGCAGGGGTCGCCTGCTGCCAGCAGGTCGCCCCAGCGGCCCTGGAAGCGCAGCACTTCGCCCTGGAATCGCTTCTGCTTTTCGGGGTTGTCCTCCATGCCGCGGCTCTTGCTCTCGTAGTGGTAGAGCTGGGCAAAGGGGGTGAATACATTGGTATAGCCCGCCTGACGGACACGGACACAGAAGTCCACGTCGTTGAAGGCCACCGCAAAGCTCTCGTCCAGACCGTTCACCTCATCGTAGATCTCCTTGCGGATCAGCAGGCAGGCGGCCGTATCGCCGTAAACATCCTGCACATAGTTCAGGCGGCCCATGTAGCCGTCGGACGCCGCCGGGAAATACTTGTGCAGGTGGCCTGCCACGCCGCCGATGCCAAAGCCCACACCGGCATGCTGGATGGTATCATCCGGGTAGAGCAGCTTGGCACCCACACAGCCCACACGCTTCTGCTGGGCATACATGACCATTTCTTCCAGCCAGCCCGGGGTGATGACCTCGGTATCGTTGTTGAGCAGCAGCAGATATTCACCGGTGGCATACTGCTCACCAAAGTTGTTCAGGGCACTGTAATTGAAGCCCTTGCCCTCCCAGGTGACCACCTTGAGGTTGTCCGGGTGTTCTTTCTGCATCCGCTCATAGGCGCGGAAGGTCTCGGGCTGCTTGCTGTTGTTCTCAATGAGGATCAGCTCAAAATCCGGGTAGGTGGTGCGGGCATAGATGGAATCCACACAGACTTCCAGATCCCGGA
>CAVDVT010000323.1:0-2519 GCA_963612415.1 bacterium
GGGCAAGGCCAGCTTTGCCATGATCGGCCTGGTCACCGGCGGCGTTCTGAACATGGCGCTGGACCCGGTATTCATCTTCGGGCTTGGCATGGGCACTGCCGGTGCGGGCCTTGCCACCGCCCTGAGCCAGTGCATCAGCTTCGGCATCCTGCTGTCCATGTTCCTGCGGGGCAAAACGGTGAGCCAGTTCAAGCTCAGTGCCTTTACCCGCAGCCCGGCAGAATTTGGAACCATCCTCATGACCGGCATGCCCAGCTTTGGCCGTCAGGGTCTGAACAGCATTGGCAGCATGCTGCTGAACATTGCCGCCCGCGGCTACGGCGACGCCGCTGTGGCCGGCATGAGCATCGTTTCCCGCATCTTCATGTTCATTCTCTCGGTGGCCATTGGCACCGGACAGGGCTTCCAGCCGGTGGCGGGCTTCAATTACGGCGCCCGCAAGTTCCGCCGGGTACAGCAGGCCTGCGTGTTTACCATGTGTTCCAGCTTCTGCTTCCTCAGCGTGATCCTGGCCTGCTGCTGGTTCAATGCAGAGGCGCTGATCCGCCTGTTCCGCGATGACCCGGAGGTGACTGCCGTGGCACTGCCTGCGTTCCGCTACCAGTGCTTTGCCATGCTGCTGCAGCCCGTGATCGTGGCCGCAAATATGCTGTTCCAGAGCATCGGCAAGTCCGGGCGGGCCACCTTCCTGGCCTGCTGCCGTCAGGGCGTATTCTTCATCCCGCTGATCCTGACCCTGCCCCGGTTCTTTGGCCTGACGGGTCTGGAGATCTGCCAGCCCATCGCCGATGTGCTGACCTTTGTCGTTTCTGTCCCCTTCCTGTTCCCCTTCCTGCGTCAGCTTGTCAAAATGGAAGAAGCGGAGCTGCAGTAAGGCTGTAATAAAACTGTAACCATCACCGGACGTTCGATTGCAATTGAACGTCCGGTTTATTCGTATTATAATCAAACGGGAAAGTTAAATTCTGCCAAACCTGTGAGGTACTGCTTATGAAACGTTCTGTTCTTCGCATCGGCTGTGCAGCGCTGAGCCTGTCGGTCACCGCGGGTCTGCTGGCCGGCTGCTCCCTGCTGCCCCCAGCCTCGCCCCTGCCGGACTCCAAGCCCACGCAGGCTGCCGACCCGGAACCCGCTTACGACAACGCATCTCTGGACGATGGAAAGCTGCGCATCCTGTACAGCAACGGCTCCAACGGTGGCAACACCGTGCTGTGCGGCAATACCGTGCTGTACCAGGCCGCCAGCAGCGAGACCGTTTATCTGGTGGCCGACAGCCTGACCGGCACAGCCCGGTACTTTCTGCGGCAGTGGTCAGACCCCAGCGCCCCCACCGGGCGTCTGAGCGCCCTGTATGACCGCGGCGGCAAGGAAGTGCTGACCTTTGACCGCGCTTACGATGCCGCCCTGACCGGCACGCTGCTGGTGCTGACCGTGCCGGAGCAGATGGCCTATGCGCCCTTCCACAACCGTGCCCCGGGCGACTGCCGGGTGATCGACCTTGCTTCCAATGAGGAGCTGGCCGTGCCCGAAAACACTTACAACTGCCGGGTGGTGGGCGACTATCTTGCCTTTGATGTCTGCAACGTGCCCGACGACTATGTACAGGAAAACGAGTGGGGCGGCGATGATCTGTTCCCTTACTGTGCCGTGCAGGTGCAGACCCGGCAGGGCGAGGTGGTCTATCAGGCCGAACGGGCTTCCACGTACAGCTTCTATTACAGCGATGGTGACAGTTCTGCCCCCACCAACTGGCTTGTGCTGAGCCATTACAACGAGGACGGCTCTGCTGCCGCTGACAGCCTTTACAACCCTTCCACGGGGGAGGAACTGGACAACTACCTCCAGTATCTCGGCGCGGGCACGGTCAGCCTGTACAACAACGAGAAATACCAGCTGGTGGATCTGGTCAGCACCGAGCAAAGCGAAGTCCTCTGTGAATACGACCAGCCCCTGCGGTACTATGTACCCGGTGCAGCCGTCACAGAACCGGAAGTCTCCACCCCTGAAACGGCAGGCCGGTATGTCTTCCACGACCTGCTCACCGGCGAGGACAAGGACCTCTGGGACGCCGGCACGGATGACACTTCTCTGGCCATTTATGCTGTGGACGGCACCGTGCGGGTGTTTGACCAGCAGACCGGCGTACTGCTGACGGATACCACCATTGATCCGGTAGAGAATCAGGTGCGCACCTCCATCTATCCGGAGAGCAGCGGCTGGGTGTGGATTGCGCAGTACGACAACGACAACTATGTGGACACCCTGATCCAGATCTGCGGGCCGGACGGCACCCACAAAACGCTGGATCCTCGCAGTCTGGAAGAAAGCTACAGCTACTACTCGCCCCTGATGTCTACCGACAACGGCATCTACTTCTACGGCTGCTACAACGGCCCCGGCAGCAGCTGGCTCTATGACATTCTGGACAGTGACGGCGATGTGGTGGTAAGCGGCCTGCGCAGCTGCTACGGATACTATGCCAACAGCATCAACAGCCTGCCAGAGGGCGTATTCGCCGC
>CAVDVT010000324.1:0-2517 GCA_963612415.1 bacterium
GCCATGGGGATCCCCGGCAGCTGCAATATGGATGTCTGCGCGCTGGCCAATAAGTACCCCGAGACTTTTTCGTGGATGTGTATGGTGGATGCAGACCATCCGGAAAAACTGGACGAGCGCCTGGCCGAGTACAAGGCCATGGGCGCCGTGGGCGTGGGCGAGTTTGCCGCCAACTACTGGATCGGGGAAGAACCGGTCCAGCGGGTGTTTGCCGCCTGTGAGCGGCAGAAAATGCCCATCCTGTTCCACATGAGCCCGCAGAAGGGGTTCAACTACGGCATCTGCGATGAGCCGGGCCTGCCCCAGCTGGAGGCTGCGCTGAAAAAGTTCCCGGATCTGACGGTCATTGCGCACAGCCAGCCCTTCTGGTATGAGATCGGCGGCGGGATGCCCGGGGACCTTGCAAGCCGGAACACCTACCCCACCGGCCCGGTGCGCCCCGGCGGCCGGGTGCCGGAACTTCTGCGCAATTACCCCAACCTGTATGCGGACCTTTCCGCCAACAGCGCCGGCAACGCCATCCTCCGCGACCCGGAGTTCGGCGTGAAGTTCCTGACCGAGTTTCAGGATAAGCTGATGTTCGGCACCGATATGTGCAACGAAAAGATGTATTTCCCGCTGGCGGACTTTATGGAGAAAGCTGTTGCAGAAGGAAAACTCTCCGAAGAAGCAGCGGAGAAGATCTTCTATAAGAATGCCATCCGCATTCTGGGCCTGAAGAACATCTGCGTGGAATAAGGCAAAACAAAAGCCGGGAGGCTCCCACAAAAGGGAACCTCCCGGCTTTCTTTTCCGTTATTTCAGATCAAACCTGACCACTACCAGCCGATACCACAGATAAGGCACCATATTCCAAATCATCCACAGTTCCATGAGGATATAATTGGGCAGGTCTTTCAGGCGGAAGGGGCGCTTGCCCAGCCTGCCGGAGCGGAGCAGGGCAAATGCCTCGTGCATGCCCTTGTCCCAGGCTTCGCCAAAGCCCTGCTTGTGGAACTTGTAGCACTTGAGCAGGTAGCCCAGCGCCAGCGGGATAAAGTTGAGGATCAGCATGAGCAGCGGCTCATTTTTCAGGGGGAGCAGGATACTGTTCCGGCCGCTCTGCTGGCTTTTGAAGGCATTGTATTTTACCGCGCCGGTGCTGGCCCCGCAGATGTGGTAGCATTTTGCGGTGGGGCACAGCACGCACTTGTAGCCCGCGTTGTTGGCGCGCCAGCTCAGGTCCACGTCCTCAAAATAGGCAAAGAAGTTCTCGTCAAAGCCGCCGATCTCATCCAGGATGCTCTTGCGGTAGAGGGCTGCGCCGCCGCAGGCTGAAAAGATGCGCTTCTGCCGGGTGTAGCGGCTGGCCCGGCGGCCGTCGCCGGTCTTGCAGGCAAAGCCCATCCAGGTCACGTAATCCCCGGCGTCATCGGCCAGTTCCCGGTCAAAGTGGCGGATCATCAGGCTCTGCACCGCAAAGATCTTCGGGTCGGTCTCGGCCGTGCGGATCAGCTCAGCCAGCCATTCCGGCTCGGCAAAGGCGTCGTTGTTGAACATGACCACGTATTCGCCCTTCGCCCGGGCAATGCCCTGATTCACCGCGTGGGAAAAGCCGGTGTTGGTGCCGTTTTCGATCAGCGTGAAATTCGGGCGGGAGCAGTAGCTGCGGGCCTGCTCCAGGCTCTCGTCGGTGGAACCGTTATCCACGATGATGAGTTCAAAATCCTGCTCCGTCTGGGCATAGACCGACTCGATGGAGTCTTTCAGCCAGCCTTTGCCGTTGATGTTGGGGATGACGATGGTTGCTTTCATATAAGAATACTCCTGAAAATTCAACTTCGGGAGAAATTATAGCATATTTGCGGAAAAAAGAAAACAGAAGTGAAAATCATTTTCCGGACTTTTGTAGGAAATTCACAGCCACTTCACTGTCCTCTTGTGCAAAATGCTCCTGGATTGTGACCAAAGCGTGTAAATATTGAGAAAATAGCTGCAAAACTGTTTACAAAACGGTAACAGACTGATATACTTTATACCAGTGAACAACGACTGAATTTCGTAGAAAGAGGTTACTGACGTGGAAACAGCCAAGCACTTTAAGATCTGCATCCGGAAAAAACTAACTGCCCTTGCGGCAACACTGGCCCTGATGGCCGTGCTGCTGCCGGGCGCTCTGTCCGTAGATCTGAGTGTGGACGCCGGGTTCTACTTCAAACAGAGCCGGGGCGGCACCTGCACGTTGGCGTCTGCCGCCATGATGCTGCGCCGAAGGGCCTATATGGACGGCATGGACAGCTGGGTGGATGTGACCGAAAACGGCATCCGAAGCACGGCCTGGTCGGGCGGGCTTTCCCACAGCTTTACATATCAGGATATGCAGGTGGGGTACGCTACCCTGCCCTCGGGCACCGCAGCCAAGACGCAGGCGCTGATCCAGATCCTTTCCGAGCATCCGGAGGGCATTGTGCTGTATGACCGCACCAAGCCCCACGCCGTGCTGCTGACCGACTATACCGACGGCGTGTTCTACTGTTC
>CAVDVT010000325.1:0-2516 GCA_963612415.1 bacterium
TCGGCATCCAGTTCATCAATTATCTGCTGATGCCGGTTCCCATGCTGTTCGCCATCTTCCTCAGCGAGATCAAGAGCACCCGCTTCCAGAAATGTGTGCAGACCCTCACCACGCTGCCGCACTTCATCAGCTGGGTCATCATGTTCTCCCTGATGTCCAGTCTGTTCGGTTCCTCCGGTCTGGTCAATGCGCTGATGCAGAAGTTCGGCGCAGAAATGACCGTGAACATCCTCACCACCGACAAGCACGTCTGGCTGATCCAAGCACTGCTTTACACATGGAAAAACCTCGGCTGGAACGCCATCATCTACTTCGCCGCCATCACCGGTCTGGATCAGGAAGTGAACGAAGCGGCCATGATCGACGGTGCAAACCGTTGGCAGCGCATCCGCTACATCACCATTCCGCTGCTGATGCCCACCTTCTTCGTCCTGCTCATCATGAGCATCGGCAACTTCCTGAACTCCGGTATTGACCAGTTCCTGGCTTTCAGCAACGCTCTGAATAAGGAATACATCGAAGTGCTTGACCTTTACGTCTACAACCTCGGTATCGGCAGTGGTCAGATCTCGTTCTCGGTCGCCGTTGGTGTCATGAAATCCATCATTGCACTGATCCTGTTCGGTCTGGCCAATACCGCATCCAAGAAGATCCGCGGCACCAGTGTATTCTAAAGAGAGGAGGAAGCATCCTGTGACTGCAACAAAAATCGCGCCCCGGCAGAAAAAACACCACATCAAGCTGAGCCGGGAAGATAAAATTTACAACATCGTCGGCATCATCCTGTTCACCATCATCACGCTGCTGTGCGTGTATCCGTTCTACTACCTTATGATCTGCACCATCAGCGACCAGAAGCTGGTTGACCTGAACCAGATCATCCTGCTGCCCAAGGGCATCAACTTTGAAAACTACGTTGAAATTTTCAAGGTGCAGAATCTGGGCAATGCAGCCTTTATCTCGGTAGCGCGTACCGTGATCACCACGGCACTCAGCCTTGTACTGACCAGCTACATGGCCTACTTCTTTACCAAGCAGAATATGTGGAAGCGCAAGTTCTGGTATCGCTTCACCGTCATTACCATGTACTTCTCCGCAGGTATGATTCCCATCTACCTGAACAACCGGATGCTTGGCCTTGTCAATAGCTTCTGGGTCTACGTCATTCCGTCCTGCCTGTCCGTGTACAACATGGTTCTGGTCAAGACGAACATCGAAGCCATGAGTCCGGAACTGGAAGAATCCGCTTATCTGGATGGTGCCGGTTATCTGACCCGCTTCTTCAAAATCGTGATGCCGCTGCAGACCCCCATCCTTGCCACCATTTCGCTGTTCACCGCCGTGAACCAGTGGAACGACTTCTTCACCACCAAGCTGTACATTACCAACACGAAGCTCTACACCCTGCAGTATCTGCTGTACGAACTGCTGCAGCAGGTCACCGCAGCCGCCGAGCAGATCGCCGGTGAGAACCCCTATGCGACCATTACTCCTACCGGTATCCGCCTGACCTTGACCGCTGTGGTCGTCATCCCCATCATCTGCGTCTATCCCTTCGTCCAGAAGTTCTACGTCAAGGGCCTGATGGTCGGTGCCGTCAAGGGCTGAGAGCCTTTCTTTTGAACCCAAAATTGTGTATTATATTATAAAAGGAGAACAAGACCATGAAAAAGATGATTTCCCGTCGTAATTTCCTCAAGGCTTGTGCAATCGCCGGTTCTGCAGCCGCCCTGACCGCCTGTGGCGGCGGCTCCTCCAGCAGCACTGCCGCTGGAAGCACTGCTGGTTCTGCTGCTGCATCTTCCACCAGCGGTCCGCAGACCATCACCTTCTATCCCCGCGATGCAAACGTGTCCAGCGGCCTGATCAGCGGCTTCAAGGGCGATTACTTTGCAGAGCATGGCTTTAATCTGGAAGTCTGGGCTTACTCGGACGAAAAGACCAACGCCATCCTCGCCAGCGGCGACCTGCCGGATGTGATGTTCATCCCGGAAAAGAGCCTGGATATCATGATTCAGGGCGGTATGCTGCTGAATCTGGACGACTATCTGGACAAGATGCCGCACCTGAAGGCTTTCACCGAAGTTGAGCCTGCTCTGAACTACGTCCGTGAGTTCAAGAGCGCAGGTACCGGCAGCGTCTACGGCATCCCCACCAGCATCGGCGACAGCTACGTCAAGTATAAGTGGCTGGACTCCACCGAGCGCAACGCAGTCCGTGTGCATTGGGATACCTATGAGAAGATCGGCGCACCGGCAATCAACAGCTTTGAAGACCTGATTGATGTCATGGAGCAGATGCAGAAAGCCCGCCCCACGGCTGACGATGGCACCGCCTGCTATGGCACTGTGCTGAACAACGGTTCTGACTCCAACTTCTGGGCCTGCATGACAATGTGGTACCGCTGGCAGGGCTATCTGGAAAACCAGCTCGCCTACCTGCTGGAAACTGATATGGTCAACGGCGAATATCACTCCATTCTGGACAAGGACAGCCTGTACTACAAGGGTCTGAAG
>CAVDVT010000326.1:0-2506 GCA_963612415.1 bacterium
ATCCTCGGCCGTGCTGAGATGTTTGCCTGCAAGAACAGCGTCGTGGATTCCGCTCTGGACGGCATCGGCATGGGCATTGGCTACACCCTGACTGTTACCCTGATGGCTACCATCCGCGAGATCCTGGGCAGCGGCACCTGGCTGGGCTTCCAGGTCCTGCCCGAGAGCATGGCCAAGATGAGCATCATGACCCAGGCTCCCGGCGCATTCTTCTGCTACGGCGTGCTGATGGCCGGCTGTGTCTGGCTGGAAGGCAAGCTGGACGCCCGCATTGAGCGCAAGAGCTGCTGTGACCTTGACAATCTGAAGAAGGAGGCAGAATAACATGTTGGTTAAACTCGCTGCGATCTTCTTCAGCATGATCCTGGTCAACAACTACGTGCTGGTGAAGTTCTATGGTATCTGCCCGTTCCTGGGCGTTTCCAAGAAGCTGGACTCCTCCATTGGTATGTCCGGCGCCGTTATCTTCGTCATGCTGGTGGCAACGGCTGTCACCTTCCCCATCCAGATCTTTATCCTGAACCCGGCCGACCTTGGCTACCTGCAGACCATCGTCTTCATCCTGGTCATTGCCGTGCTGGTGCAGTTCATTGAGATCTTCCTGAAGAAGTATGTCGTTGCTCTGTACAATTCTCTGGGCGTTTACCTGCCCCTGATCACCACCAACTGCTGTGTGCTGGCCGTGACCATTCTGGTTGTGGACGACTACGGCGCTGACGTTGCCACCCTGGGCTTTGCTGCGGCTTACGTGGAAGCTCTGGTGTGCGCTGTGGGTGCCGGCGTTGGCTTTATGCTGGCCATGGTCATGTTCAGCGGCGTGCGCAAGCGCGTGGAAGCCTGCGATCCCCCGGCACCCTTCAAGGGCCTGCCCATCACGCTGATCGCAGCTGCGATCACCAGCCTGTCCTTTATGGGCTTCGGCGGCCTCGTCGAAAACCTGTTCAACGTGACGCTGTAAGGGAGGAACAGGATTATGAATATTGTATCTGCTGTGATCCTCTGTACCATCGTGGGCGCGATCGGTGCCATTGTTCTGGTGCTGGCCGCAAAGTTCATGGCGGTTGAGGAAGACCCCCGTATTGAAGAAGTTGCCAACTGTCTGGCCGGTGCAAACTGCGGCGGCTGCGGTTACGCAGGCTGTGCCGACTACGCCAAGGCCGTTGTTATGGACGGCGTTGCCTGCGACAAGTGCGCACCCGGCGGCCCCAAGGCTGCCGCCGCCATTGCCAAGATCATGGGCGGTGAGGCCAGCGCTGTGGAGAAGAAGGCTGTGGTCCAGTGCCAGGGTAACTCCGAACACTGCAAGCCCAGCTACGACTACAAGGGCATCCAGACCTGCGCTGCTGCTGCGACCCTGTACGGCGGCCCCAAGACCTGCACCTTTGCCTGCATTGGTCTGGGCGACTGCACCAAGGTGTGTAAGTTTGATGCCATCCACGTGGTGGACGGCGTGGCCAAGGTGGACAAGGACAAGTGTACCGGCTGCGGTGCCTGCGCCAACATCTGCCCCAAGCACGTGATCATGATCGACGCGGGCGGCCCCCGCAAGCCGGTGGTCATGTGTTCCAACCAGGACAAGGGCCCCGTTGCCATGAAGGCCTGCACCACCTCCTGCATCGCCTGCGGTATGTGCGAGCGTACCTGTAAGTTTGATGCCATCCATGTGGTGGACGGCGTGGCCCGCGTGGACTACGACAAGTGCAAGGGCTGCGGTATGTGCGCCCAGAAGTGCCCCAAGAAGATCATCCTGTTCCAGCTGAAGGACGATCCGTATCCCCCCAAGCCCGTTGTGAAGCAGGCCCCGAAGCCCGCAGCCGCACCTGCAGCTGCCACCAAGGCTGAGGCTCCCGCTCCCGCAACCAAGGCCGAGACCCCGGCCCCGGCTGTCAAGGAGGCTCCCGAAGCCGCCAAGGCAGAGCCCAAGGCTGAGTAAGCGGCGTACCTTATTATAATGGCAAGCGCGTCCCTGCTGTTCGGAAGAACCGCGGGGGCGTGTTTTTTGCTGGGATAAAGCTTGACTTTTGACTGCACAGCGCATATAATAAAGGTGCAAAATTAAAAAGTTCTGCCACTGTGGATTTCACCGTCCATAAGCAACAAGAAGCCCCCCGGTACGCTACTACCAGGGGGCTTCTTGTTGCTTATGGGAAATTAGTGCTTGCCGGGTTTGAACTGTTCCTCAAGCCACTTGCAGATATAGTAAGCCACTATACTTGCTGCGACGGACAGTGCAAAATTAAAAATTACTTCTGCCACAGTGCTTCACCTCCTTCCCGCTGCGGGGAGGGAAACCCAGCAACTACAGGATAACATAAAAATCGACATTTGGCAACGCAAAACCCTGTGCGTGTTTTTGGCTTGGATAACACTTGACTTTTGACTGCACAGCGCATATAATAAAGATGCGAGATTGGAAAATTGCCATCAGACTCACCTCTGAGAAGCAAAGCAGAAAGGCCCTCGGTACGGCAATACCGAGGGCCTTTCTGTTGCTAAGGATTAGTGC
>CAVDVT010000327.1:0-2503 GCA_963612415.1 bacterium
GGATGGGGCTTTCCAGCGTGACAGCCTCCACCGGCAGTGCCGGAATGCCTGCAACGGCCAGCGCCAGCCCCGCCCGCACCTGCGGCGTCAGGAACGGGATGGCGTCCGACAGCGTCTCATAGTTCAGGCCCAGCCAGCTCAGCGGCCAGACCTGACGCCCGTCCTCCGCAAGGATGGCCGGTTCCTCCAGCCCGTCCGGTAAACGGCAGGTAATAAAACGCATGGATATTCCTCCTCAGTGCCGATACGCAATGGCGTTCTGGATACGGTCAGCCTCGGCCTGACCGGCCAGCTGGCGCACCAGCTCCAGTGCAAAGGGAATGGCACCGCCCAGACCATAGCTGGTGGTGATATTGCCGTCCACCACAACTTCCTCGTCGTGGACGATGGCACCGGCCAGCTGATCCTGGAACCCGGCGTGGGCCGTGGCGTTCTTCCCTTCCAGCAGGCCCAGCGAAGCCAGAACGCTGGGTGCCGCACAGATGGCGGCCACCTTTTTGCCCGCCTTTGCAAAGGCCGTGCAGGTATCGGTCACGGTCTTGTTGGCGGCAAGGTTGGGGGTGCCCGGAATGCCGCCGGGCAGCACCACCAGATCCACATCCGAATAATCCACTTCCTCGGCCAGTGCATCAGCGGTCAGGCGGATCTTATGGCTGCTGACGATCTCCCGGCTGCCCGAGGCCGACGCCACGATCACCTCGACCTTGGCGCGGCGGAGCATGTCCACCACCAGCAGTGCTTCGCACTCCTCTGTGCCATTGGCAAAAAATACAACTGCCTTGCTCATTCTGTTGCCTCCTCAGCCTTTTCTTCCAGCAGGCGGCGCAGCACGCTGTCGTCCCGGCTGATGACCCGGCTGACCCGGCTGATGATGGCGCTGGATGCGCCGATGTTGCCCATGATGCTGGTGTAGCTCTGTTTGTTTACCAGCTTTTCCGCAATGTTATACCGCTGCTCCATTGCGCTCAGTTCTGCATAGCTGCACACATCCTGCAAAAAGCGGTAGCATTCTTCCGGCGTTTTCAACTCCAGAAGGGCCGAATACAGACCGGACTCTCCGGTGGGATGATCTTTTGCCATGGCTTTGTTCCTCCCTGTTGTTCTGGTTGGGTCTGGCCCGCATGGGGCACTTCAGTACACTACTTTATTGTAGTGCAAGCGCAGAAAAAAATCAACGGGAAATTTTACAGCACTTTTTCCAGGGTGGTCAGCTGCATGGGGATGCCTGCTGCTTCGGCCTCGGCTGGGCCCAGCACGCGGTAGCCCTTGGTCTTGAAGAACTGCAGCACCGGCAGGCACTTGGTGTGGACTTCGCAGTACACGCGGCCACGGCCCTCGCCCCGGGCCAGCCGCTCACAGGTGGCCACGATATCGCGGCCAAGGGCCTTGCCCCGGTACTCCGGCTTCAGGTAGAGGTGGAGCAGATGCAGGGCGGTGTTCTCCATCTTCCAGGCAAAGTAGCCCACGATCTTTCCGCCCAGCACCACCAGGAAGTAGTTCACATCGTTGTCGATGTCTTCCTCAATGGCGTCGGCGCTCTGCAGCGTGTCCACCAGCGTGTCCAGCTGCTTTGCGGGGTAGTAGCGCTTGTACACCTCGTGCCAGATTTCGCTGGCAAGGTCGGCGTTGGTGTGGATGTATTTGGCCTTTGCGACCAGTTTGTAATCCGGTTTCATAGTTCTCCTTATGCGTACACGATGTAATCAGGCTTGCGGGGAGCGGCTGCCTTGGGCTCCTGTGCGGGGTAGCCCAGGATGCAGTGGCCTACACCGATCCACTCTCCCTCAATGCCCCACTGTTTCAGCAGGGCTTTGCCTTCTTCGGTCTCAAATTCTTCTTTGGCGCGGTTGATCCAGCAGCTGCCCAGTCCAATGGAGGCAGCAGCATTCATCAGGTTGCCCATCACAAGGCTGCCGTCGGCCACAGCATTCGGGTTGTGGGCATCCGCCAGCACCACCAGAATGGTGGGCGCACCGTACATGGGGTCACCCGTGCTGCCCATGACCGCAGCATTCATCTTTGTCAGCTGGGCACGGGCGGCGGCATCCTGCACCACCACGATCTTTGCGCTCTGCAGGTTTTTGGCGCTGGGGGCAAAGGTACCGGCCCGCAGCACAGCGTCCAGTTCCTCGCGGGTGATCTGCTCCGGCTTGTAAGCACGGCAGCTGCGGCGGGTCTCAAGGGTATGTAACGTTTCGTTGGTCATAAAGCATTTCCCTCCCAAAAAGAATTCTGCCCTTATTGTATCATACCACCGCGCAAAGTGCAAAACAAAAAGGCGGCTGCGCCTTCTTTTCAGAAAGTGCAGCCGCCTGATCGTCGTTTGGTTGGAACGAAGTGTTTTACAGCGCGGTCTTGATGTTGTGATGAGTGGAGCTGTAACGAACAACTGCTTCCATCAGGGCAACGGGCCACAGCAGCACCTTGCCCAGGATCTCGGCCGGCTTGACATCCACTGTATCCATGCTGTTGATGCCCAGCAGAACCACACAAGCAATACCGC
>CAVDVT010000328.1:0-2501 GCA_963612415.1 bacterium
GTCAGGGGGCCACGCCGCAGGGGCGGTTCCGGCTTTGCCTTGGCCGCCGGGGCAGGCTGTTTTTCAGGCTGGGGGGCCGGGGCAGGGTCCGGTGCAGGGGCGGGAGCCTGGGGCAGTGCCACCGGCTCCGGATCATCCAAATCCAGCTCACCGGGTTCCAGCGCCAGTTCCAGCCCGGCGTCCGTTTCTTCCTCATGTCCCAGCACGATCTCGCCCGTGGGCGGCAGCTCGGCAGGCGCTGCCGGGGCAGCTTCTGTTTCTTTTTCGGCCTTGTCGCGGTGGAAGAACTTTCCCAGCAGACTGCCGGTGTTCTCCTTTTCCTCATCACGGCGTTTCATCGCTTCGGGTACCTGTGCCACGCTGGTGCTGAAAAATGTGCGGAACTTCTCGTTCTGCGCATTGATCTCCTCCTGGGTCAGCTCTTTGCTGCGCTTGTCATCCTTTGGCATCCTTGTCCCTCCCTGTTTCTGTTACAGCGGTATGGCCGCTTATTCTGCCTGTGCAGCGCGCTGGCTCTGGATCTCGTACAGGATGATGCCTGCCGCCACCGAGACATTGAAGCTGTCCACGCCGGTGCCCTGTGCAGCCATGTCCAGCCGCACCACACCATCGCAAAGCTTTTTCACCAGCTGGGAAACACCGCTGCCCTCGCTGCCCAACACCAGAGCAATGGGGCCGGTCAGATTGTTCTTGCGCAGGGGCACACCGTCCATATCGGCGCAGTAAACGAACACGCCCTGCTCTTTCAGGCGGCGGATGGTCTCGCCGATGTTGGCCACGCGGGCCACCGGCAGGCGCTCAGCGGCACCGGCACTGGACTTGATGACAGTGGGGGTCACCGACGCACCGCCCCGCTTGGGGATGACGATGCCATGGGCGCCGCACAGCAGGGCACTGCGCATCACAGCACCCAGATTGTGGGGGTCTTCAATGCCGTCGCTCAGCACCAGGAAGGGCGGCTCTCCCTTGGCTTTGGCCGCTGCCAGCAGGTCTTCCACGCTGGCATACTCGATCTCACTGGCAAAGGCCGCCACGCCCTGATGGCTCTCGGTGCCGGTCATCAGGCGGAGCTTGTTGGGGTGTACCCGCTTGACGGTGGCCCCGGCCTCCTTGGCCATGGCGGTATAATAAGCTGCCACAGCGGGGGCCATGCCCTCGGCCAGCAGCACGGTATCCACACCGGAACCGCTCTTGAGCAGCTCCGTCACGGGGTTTTTGCCGTAGACCAGGCTTTCGTTCTTGGGCTGGTCCTCCGCAGCGCGGCGGGGCCGGCGCGGCATTTTCTGTTCGTCCATTGGTGTTCTCCTTCCATTTTATAGCAAGACAGGCTCTCTACAGGCCGTGTCCGGATCTCACAGTTCCACAGTCGAAAAGATTTCGACATCAACACATCTTAAAGTATAGCATATCCCGTCATTCTCCGCAATGTTTGCCCGGGGCAAAAGTTTTCCACAATTCAGGGCCTATACAATCGGTAAACCGGGCCAACATTTTCCACAAGTTGAAAACTGCGTGGAAAATGTTCAAAAATCAAGCTTTGACGCCCACTTTCCGGGTGGAATTCCACAGTTTCCACCGGGTTTTCAACGTTCCTGTTCCGACAGGGCCTGCGCCGTGCGTACTTTTTGTAAATTTCAAGTCGGAAAACTGACAGTTTTTTGAAGGCGGAATGCGGGGATTTTGCCAAAACATCCAACATCAAAATCACCAATGTGAAATTGTGTTGAAAACGACATTTTATTTGCCTTGATTTTATGGTTTGTTTGGGGTATACTAACCTTACAGGTTCGTTAAAGGATGAACAATGTTATATCCGTAACGAATTATCATCCCAAATTGATTGCGGAGGTAATGAATAATGTTGGTAAATGCAACCGAAATGCTGATCAAAGCACGTGATGGCCACTATGGTGTGCCCCAGTTCAACATCAACAACCTTGAATGGACCAAGGCTGTTCTGACCGCCTGTGAAGAAATGAAGAGCCCCGTCATCCTGGGTGTTTCCGAGGGTGCCGGCAAGTACATGACCGGTTTCAAGACCGTTGCTGCCATGGTCAGCGCCATGGTGGACAGTATGGGCATCACCGTTCCCGTTGCCCTGCATCTGGACCACGGCACCTACGAAGGCTGCAAGGCCTGCGTGGAGGCTGGCTTCTCCTCCATCATGTTCGACGGCAGCCACTACTCCATTGAGGAGAACGTGGAAAAGACCAAGGAGCTGGTTGCACTGGCACACTCCAAGGGCCTGAGCATCGAGGCTGAGGTCGGCTCCATCGGCGGCGTTGAGGATGGCGTTGTGGGCGCTGGCGAGATCGCAGACCCCGAGGAGTGCGCAAAGATCACTGCTCTGGGCATCGACTTCCTGGCTGCCGGCATCGGCAACATCCACGGCGTTTACCCCGCCAACTGGAAGGGCCTGGACTTTGAAGCTCTGGAGCGTATCCATCAGGCTACCAACAACATTCCTCTGGTCCTGCACGGCGGCACCGGCATCCCCGACG
>CAVDVT010000329.1:0-834 GCA_963612415.1 bacterium
GAAAATACATCTGCACTGTACGCAAAGTTGGTTACAAACTGGCCGATAGTGAGGAGGACGAGGAAGAATGAAGCCGCAGAGCATGGAAGAAAAAATCAGTTACCGGCTGTTTCTGATGGGATTTGTCGGGCTGATCTGCACCGCCGTACTCTGTCTGTTCGTTTTTCACAAAGCATTCCGGGAACAGGCCTGGACTTCACTGGAAAATCAGGCCAATCTGGTTGCTGCCGGATTTAGTCAGATGTCCTCCCCTGACCAGCTCTCGGATTTTGTCAATGGCAATCTCCGCATCACCCTGATCGCACCCGATGGCAGCGTTGTATTTGAATCTGCTACCGACCAGCAAATGGAGAATCATCTGACCCGTCCGGAGATCCAGCAGGCCATGCAAAGCGGCGAAGGGCGCGACACCCGCGATTCCCAGACCATGGGCTATGAGACCTATTATTACGCGATGCTGCTGGAGAATGGCGATATCCTCCGGGTGGCTCAGGATTCGGAAACCATCTGGTCGATCTACGATGCCGCCATTCCGGCCATTATTCTAAGCTGTGTCCTGATGATGGCAGCGGCGGCCCTGATCGCCGGACTTCTCACCCGCAGCCTGGTGCAGCCGATCCTGAAGATGACAGATGATCTGGAACACATTCAGGATAACGTTCCTTATCGGGAGCTGATCCCCTTTGCGGAGAGCATCCATTCGGATCGTCTGCTGCGGGAAAACAATGAGAAAATGCGGCAGGATTTTACTGCCAACGTCAGCCACGAACTCAAAACCCCTCTGACCAGCATTTCCGGTTACGCAGAACTTATCGAGACCGGGATCGCAAAGCC